>NZ_FOQW01000015.1:0-147797 GCF_900113845.1 Methylobacterium brachiatum
CCGCGCTCGTTCCCGTCACGTTCACCGACGTATTGTAAACGCATGTCGTTGCGATCACTCGGCTTTCCGTCGTTTAGCCAAACTGTGCGATTTCGGCCCGGACGGCCTGTCGAGCGGCGCCTCGCCCGACCGGCTCGACGCCCTGGTTTGGGCGGTGACGCATCTGCTGCTCGACGGCGCGCGCGAACCGCGGATCCGCCGGCTTTGACGGTCACGCGTGCGGCACCACACGGGAAAGTGAGATGCGCCTTCATCCTTAAATTGCATACACGCGGGGTGGCTGTTATGATTGGCCGTACATCGGAGGGCGGCCCGTGGACTCGGATCTTGATCCTGAGAACTGTCTGCCCGACGGCGCCCATCGGCGTCTGCGGCTGATCGCCGAGTCCCTCGGTTGCCCGGTGGGTGACTTCTTCGGCCCCCCGACGATCCGCACCGACCTGAGCGCCACGGTGGAATTGCTGCGCCTCTGGCACGCGATCACGAACGAGACCGACCGCGCCACCGTCCTGCGCTGCGCCCGGGACGTCGCCGGTTCGGTCAATCGCGCGGTCGAGCGGGCCTGACCGCGACCGGACCCAAGTTCTTCCAGAGGTCCGAGATCGGGATGCCCCGGTCTCTCCCGTCATCCTGAGGGAGGACGGGTTCGCCCGCGACGGCGTAGCGCCCGCGAGCGACACAGCATCCGCAAAACAATACGGCGCGCCTCTGCGGGAAGCGCGCCGGGAGTCGGTTCGTGGTCTCTGGAACGAACTGTATCCTGCATACATGAGTCGGCGGTCCGTGGCTGTAGCGGTGTCGCCACGGCGTGGGGCCGGGTGCGGTGTATCCGCCGCACCAATCGAACGGCGCAGCACGATCCGGCTTCCCTGACGGCGTCGATGAATGCGCGGCTCCGGCGGGCGGATCGATGCCGCGCATCCCTGACTGGGCCCGTTCGCGCAGCCATCGGGCCCGGCTCTCAGCCGTTCACACAAAACGCTCGCTGGCGCCGAACCGGCGTCCATTTCCGCGGCGGGCGCTCTCGCGCAGGACCGGACAGGCATGGCGAACCTTCTCGATCGGCTGGCGCGGGTCGCGCGCCGGGCCACCCGTCCGGCTGGGCCGGATCTCGTCACCAAGGCCGCCCCGGCCTTCGCGCTCTACGCGGACGGCCGGGCCAGCTGGACGCCCCGGGATCCGGCGGCGCTGGCCCGGGCCGGCTACCAGGGCAACCCGATCGTGCATCGGGCCATCCGGCTGGTCGCCGAGGGCGCCGCGAGCCTGCCGCTCACCGCCACCGGGCCCGGCGCGGCGCGGGCGGGTGACCTGCTCGCGCTCCTCGCCCGGCCGAACCCGCGCGAGAGCGGCACGCGCCTCCTGGAGACCGTCTATGCCGACCTCCTGCTCGGCGGCACCGGCTACCTGGAAGCGGTGAGCCTCGACGGGCGGATCGCCGCCCTGCAGGCCCTGCGGCCGGGGCGGATGCGGATGCTGCCCGGCGCGGACGGCTGGCCGGCGGCCTATGTCTACACGGTCGGCGGGACCAGCCGCCGGTTCGACCTGCCGGCCCCGGGTGCGCCCGAGGTGGCGCCGATCCTGGCGCTGTCCCTGTTCCACCCGGACGACGATTATGCCGGCCTCGCCCCGATCGAGGCGGCCGCCACCGCGCTGGACATCCACAACGCCGCCAGCGCCTGGAACAAGGCGCTGCTCGACAACGCCGCCCGGCCTTCGGGGGCGCTGGTCTTCGCCGGGGCGGCGCTCACCGAGCCGCAATTCGACCGGCTGAAGGCCGAGCTGGAAGCGAATTACCAGGGCGCCGCCAATGCCGGCCGGCCGCTGCTGCTGGAAGGCGGCCTCGACTGGAAGCCCCTCGCCCTGTCGCCGAGGGACATGGACTTCGTCGAGGCCAAGAACGCCGCCGCCCGGGAGATCGCCCTGGCCTTCGGGGTGCCGCCCCTGCTGCTCGGCCTGCCGGGCGACAGCACCCACGCCAACTATGCCGAGGCCAACCGGGCGCTCTACCGCCAGACCCTGATCCCGCTCGCCGCCCGCACCGCCCAGGCGCTGGCCGGCTGGCTGGAACCCGCCTTCGGCCCGGTGGACCTGGAGCCCGACCTCGACCGGATCGAGGCCCTGGCGGGGGAGCGGGAATCCCTGTGGCGGCGGGTCGAGGCCGCCGGGTTCCTGTCGGTCGCCGAGAAGCGCGCGGCGGTGGGCTACCCGCCGGAGCCGGACGCGGGCGGGTGATGATCATTGGCCTCGCATGGTTCCGATCGAGGCGCCGGTCCCCTCTCCCGCACGGGAGAGGGGGCGCGTCGCGCCTGACGGAGCGCGCCGCGTGAACATCGTAACCGCCTCGCGAGGGGGCGTGTGATGTCCGGACAGGCCACGCTTCGGGCCGCTGAATCATCCCGCCCACGCCCGTCAGGCCGCTCCGGCGCTCCGCCCCTGTCCAAATAAAAACCGACCGAGGATTCTCCCGATGGATGGCCATTTCTCCGGCTACGCCAGCGTGTTCGGCGTGCCCGATCTCGGCCGCGACGTGGTGGTGCCGGGGGCTTTTGCGGCGAGCCTGGCGCGAAGGGGGGCCGCGGGGGTGCGGCTGCTCTTCCAGCACGATCCGGCCGAGCCGATCGGGCGCTGGCTGTCCCTGCGCGAGGATGCCCGCGGCCTGTTCGCCGAGGGGCAGCTCAACCTCGCGGTCCAGCGCGCCCGGGAGGTCGACGCGCTGCTGCGCGGCGGCGGCCTCGACGGGCTGTCGATCGGCTTCCGCACCCTGCTGGCGCGCAAGGGCGCGGGCGGGGAGCGCCGGCTCCAGCGGGTCGACCTCTGGGAGATCTCCCTGGTGACCTTCCCGCTGCAGCCGGGGGCCCGGGCGAGCCCGGATCGCGTGCCGTCCGCCGAGGAGATCCGCGGGCTCGCCCGGAGGATCGCCCCCAAACCCACCGCCGGCCTGAAGCCGGCGGTCCGGTCCCGCTTCACCCACCCCAGCCACGAGGTTGCCCGATGATGTCCCATGCCGTCGCCCCGTCGAGCCCCGCCCCGGAGACCAAGGGCGCGCTGCCCGGCCTGGAGAACAAGGCCGGCCGGCCCGGGGCCGAGCCGGTCCAGCCGGCGCTCGACGAACTCGCCACCGCCTTCGAGGCCTTCAAGGAGACCAACGACAGCCGGATCGCCCAGATCGAGGGCCGGCTCGGCGCCGACGTGCTTACCGAGGAGAAGCTCGCCCGGATCGACGCGGCGCTCGACGCCGCCCGGACCCGGCTCGACCGGATCAGCCTCGACCGCGCCCGGCCGCCGCTCGGCCAGCCCGGCCCCCGGGAGGACGGGGCCGCGCAGGAGCATAAGGCGGCCTTCGACCTCTATGTCCGGGCCGGCGAGAGCGCGGGGCTGAAGCGCCTGGAGGCCAAGGCCCTGTCGGCCGGCTCGGGGCCGGATGGCGGCTACCTGGTGCCGCAGACCCTGGAGCGGACGGTGCTGGCCCGGCTCGCGCAGGTCTCGCCGATCCGGGCCATCGCCAGCGTGCAGCAGATCTCCGGCGCCCAGTACAAGCGCGCCGCCTCGGTCGGCGCTCCGGCGACCGGCTGGGTCGCCGATACCGCGCCGCGCCCCGGCACCGACGGGCCGGTGCTCGCCGAGATCGCCTTTCCGGCCATGGAGCTCTACGCCATGCCGGCCGCGACCCAGACGCTGCTGGACGATGCCGTGGTCGATCTCGACGCCTGGCTCTCGGCCGAGGTCGAGATGGCCTTCGCCGAGCAGGAGGGGGTGGCCTTCGTCACCGGCGACGGCGCCAGCCGCCCGCGCGGCTTCCTGAGCTACGACACGGTGGCCAACGCCGCCTGGGCCCCGGGCAAGCTCGGCTTCGTCGCCACCGGCGCGTCCGGGGCGTTCCCGCAGAGCAACCCGTCCGACGTGCTGTTCGATCTGGTCTACGCCCTGCGGGCCGCCTACCGCCAGAATGCCGGTTTCGTGATGAGCCGGCGCACCCAGAGCGCGATCCGCAAGTTCAAGGACGCGCAGGGCAATTACCTCTGGCACCCGCCGCTCACCGCCGACCGCTCCGCGACGCTGATCGGCTTCCCCGTCACCGAGGCGGAGGCGATGCCGGAGATCGCGGCAGGCAGCCTGTCGGTGGCCTTCGGCGATTTCCGCCGGGGCTACCTCGTGGTCGACCGCACCGGCCTGCGGGTGCTGCGCGACCCGTACTCGGCCAAGCCCTACGTGCTGTTCTACGTCACCAAGCGCGTCGGTGGCGGGGTGCAGGATTTCGACGCGATCAAGGTGCTGAAGTTCGGGTGAGGCTGGTTTTCGGGCGTCGGCCCGGTCGCCTCTGACGTCAGGGCCGGCTTCCCGTCTTCAGACGGCGCAAGAGCGCTCAGAGCGGCTCCAAATCACCCCGTCATTCCGGGACGCCGCGGGCGAACCCGGAATGCAGAACCGCGGACGGTGCAGGACCATGCTGCACCGACGTGACTGGATTCCGGGCTCCGCTTCGCGGCCCCGGGATGACGGGGAGGTGCAAGCGGGCGGCGAGAAAACTCTCAAGCCCTTGGGGAAACGACCTATCCAAACGCGATCGCCCTCCCCGCGAGCGGGGAGGGCGATCGATGTCCTAGCGCTTCAGACCAGAGGTCGGCGAGCTGGGCTCAGCGGCCTTCGTTACCGTCGCGCAGGGTGCCGGTCGGCTCCTGGACGTGGGCCTCGAGGAACCAGAGGTGCTTGTCGACCGCCCGCGAGATCTCGGTGAACAGGTCGGACGTGCCGTCATCGCCGGCCTCGTCGGTCTCGTCGATGTTCTCGCGCACCGCGTTGGCGTAGGCGGCGTAGCTGTCGATCAGCGCCGCGACGTGGTCGGCGATGGCGTAGATGTCGGTCGGGTAGGCCGGCAGCTTGGTCTTCGCGGCGACCGCCTGGGTCGAGCCGAACGCCGTGGCGCCGAGCTGCACCGCGCGCTCCGCGACCTTGTCGTTGAAGTCGTCGAGCTCGGTGCGGAAGCCGTCGAGCATCTCGTGGATGCCGATGAACTGCGGGCCCTTCAGATTCCAATGCGCCTGCTTGATGGCCAGGGCGAGGTCGATGCCGTCCGCCAGCCGGGCGTTCAGCGCCTCGACCGAGACCTGCTTGGCGTTCGAGTCGGTGTTGTTACGGGTCTTGTGCGAGCGGACGGTATTGCCCTTGCCGGTCTCAGCCATGAAATCTGCTCCGTAAATTTGCGTGCGGACGGTCGCGAACATGCCGATACGGCCGCGAATCTTCGCCTAACGCGATTGCGTTGCACAAACGCGACAGCGGGTCCGGTGTTCCGAGCGGCGCCGACACGTCCGGGCGCGTCGTCTCGTCCCGACGGCCTGCGGACGCGGCTCAGCGACGCCGGCCGGGCTTGGCCATCCAGTCGGAGCGGTTGCCCCGGGGCAGGGCCTCGCCGACCGGGATCCGCGAGAGTTCCGCCGACCGGGTTGCGATCCAGCCGGTATGCTCGGCCACCGGGGTCACCGCGGTGAAGCCGCCGCAGGCGGTCCGGCGGGCCCCCTGCTGCAGGGCGCCGCTCGACCAGCTGACCACGCCGACGATCCGGTAGCCGCCGGGGCCGCCGACCAGGATCGGGCCGCCGGAATCGCCCAGGCACGCGCCGGCGCCCGAGGTCTCGGCCATGCGCCGCCGGTCGGTCACCACGGTCACCCGGTTGGCGACCTGCAGCGAGCCGATCGACACGAGATGCGCGAGCCGCAGGGTGCGGGCCGTGTCGCGCCGGTTCTCGGCCACGACGCCGAAGCCGGCGATGTCCACCGCCGCGCCGGTATCGATCGAGGCGGCGCCGCGGGGATCGAGCGGGACGTAGTCGGCGCCGAGCGGCGCCTCGAGCTTGAGCAGGGCCAGGTCGACGCCGGGCTGGTCCTCGGGCGTCGTGCCGGGCACGAAATCCGGGTGCATGGTCGCGGCGATGACCTGGGTGCGGCGCTGGCGGAAGCCCCGGTCGACGCTGATGATCGTGTAGCCGGCCGGGCGCATCACGCAATGGGCGGCGGTGAGCACGAGATCCTGGGCGATGAGGGTGCCCGAGCAGATCTCGCCCTCCGTGCTCTCGATGCGGACCGCGAAGCTGCGCGCGCCGTCGGGATCGCGCGTGGTGGTGCCGTTGATCACCGCGGCCGCCGGGGCCGGCATGAGGCCGGCCAGGGCGCCGAGCAGGGCGCTGCCGACAAGCCCGGCTCCGAGCCCCAGGCCGCGCAGACGCTCACGGGGGCCGGCCTTGCGCATCGGGCGACGGGACATCGGACACTCCGGGGGCGCTCACGGCGCAAGGGGGGACGCAGCGGCGAGGGCGCGGCGCTGAGGGAGCCTAGAGCAAGGCAATGACCCGGCCAAGCTGCGGTTCCGAACCGGCCGGGCGATGATGGGGGAGAAGACGGCCCGAACGGCCTGTTTGACGGGTCTTCCGTCTCTGCGCTCGCCATGACGGCCTGCGTGAAGCGACCCGGAGCGGGATGGACCATCATTCGGCTGCGCTCTCGGCATCGCCTCACCCGGTGACGGCCCGTCAGCCGCCCCAGCGCGCGCCGCGGCCCCATCCATCCAGCACCCGGTCGATCCAGCCGCGCTGGGGCCCCACCAGAACCCCCTGGGTGAGGCCGCCGCAGGTCCCGCCGATCCAGGCGGCGAGCGCCAGCACGGCACCGTCCGGGCCGGTGATCGGGCCGCCGGAATCGCCCTGGCAGCCGCCGGCCGCGTCGCCCTTGAGCCAGACCAGGATCCGGCTCGGCCCGTACGGCTCGATCACCGGCAGGCCGACGCTGCGATAGGTGCCGGTGGAGCGCGGGTCGCCCGCTCGGGCCGCGCCGTAGCCCGCCAGGGTCAGGCGCTCGCCGGCCCGGGGCAGGGAGGCGCTCAAGGTGACCGGGGCGAAGCGCGGCGGCAGCGGCGTCGCGGTGCGCAGGAGCGCGAGGTCGATGGATTTGCGCCGGCCGGAGGCAGCGCCGGCATCGTAGCCCGGATGGATCGCGCGGCCCGAGACCTCGATCAGGACCGGCGCCCCCGCGTCATCGCGAAAATGGACCCGGTGCTCCCGCCCGGCGGCGACGCAATGGCCGGCGGTCAGCACCGTATCGGGGGCGAGCACCAGGCCGGTGCAGACGCCGCCATTCGACGACAGGACCATCACGGCCCCGCCGGCCGGCGCCTCCGCGCCGCCCACGATCGCGCCGGCCGGACGGCCCGCGAGCGACAGGGCCGCCGCCAGGACGGTGAGGGCCGCCCGGCGGCGCTTCGGGACCGGCATTCGAGACATCCAGCAAGGGGCAACGCGATGATCCCGATACGCGCCGACGAGGCCGTGGTCGAGCCGGTGAGCGTGGCGGAGCTGCGCGCCTATCTGCGGCTCGATTCCGACGACGGCGGAACCGAGGATGATTTGCTCGCGGCCCTGATCACCGCCGCCCGGGCGAGCCTGGAGATCGAGGCCCGCCGCATCCTGGTCCCGGGCCGCTACCGGATCGCCCTCGATGTCTGGCCCGCGAACGGCCGGCTGGCCCTGCCGCTGAGCCCGCTGGTGGCTTTGGTCCGCGCTGGGCTGTCCGACGCCAAAGGCGTCACCGCGCTCGCCGCCGGCCTCGTCCGGCTCGGACCCGACCCGATCGAGGCGCCGGGCCTGCTGATCGACCCCGCGGTGCCGGACCCGGCCGGCCGCACGATCCTGATCGAGGTCGCGGCCGGGTTCGGGGGCGACGGGCCGCCGCTGCCGGCGCCGCTCCGGCTCGCGATCCTGCGGCTCGCCGCCGCCCGCTACGAGCATCGGGGCGACGAGCCCGATGCCGCCCGCACCGACGTCGCCGACCTCGCCGCGCCCTTCCGCCGGATGCGCCTGTGAGCCGGCTTTCCGTCCGATTGCGCCCGACCGGAGCTTCGCCGATGGCGACCAACCCGCATCATCCGCCGCTCGGTGCCCGGCGCCGCCGCTTCGTCCTCGAACGCCCCCTGGAGCAGCCCGACGGGTTCGGGGGCGTGCTGCGCCGCTACGTGGCCGGCCCGGTCCTGTGGGGCGCGATCGCCCCCGCCGGCCTCGCCGACCGCCCGGAGGGCGGCCGGACCGACACGCTGCCCGGATATCGCGTCACCCTGCGCGCCCGGGTCGCCCTCGACCCGACCATGCGGCTCGCCGCCGGCCCCCGCCGCTTCGCGATCCGCGCGGTCAGCGAGCCCGACGCGAAGGGCCGCGACCTGGTCTGCCATGTCGAGGAACTGGTCCGGGAGAGCACGTCGTGAGCGACCCGAGCCCGCTCCTGGCCCTGCGCGCCGGCCTGATCGCCCGCTTTTCCGGCGACGCCGCCCTCGCCGCCCTGCTCGGCGGCAAGGTCCGGATCCACGACGAGCCGCCCCGGGGTTCGGTGCCGGTCTACGCCCTGTTCGGCGAGGCCGAGATCCTGGACGATTCCGTCGACGGCGCCGAGCGCCATCGCCACAGCCACGTCATCGCGGTGATCGCCAAGCCCGGCTCGGTCCGCACCGCGCTCGACGCCGCCGCGCGCATGGCCGCGCTCCTCACGGACGCCGCCCTGCCGCTCCAGGGCTGCCGCCTCGTCACCCTGCGGGTGCGGGCGATCAAGGCGACCCGCGACGCCCGCACCGGCGAGGCCCGCGCCACCCTGACGCTCGAGGCCGTCACCGAAACCCAGTGAGAGGAGGGCCCGATGGGCGCACAGAAGGGCAAGGACCTGCTGCTCCGGGCCGGCGACGGCGCGGGCGGCTTTCTGGCGGTGGCAGGCCTGCGCACCCGGCAGATCACCCTCAACGCCGAGACCGTGGACGTCACCAACGCCGATTCCACCGGCCGCTGGCGCGAGCTGCTGGCCGGTGCCGGCGTGCGCCGGGCCGCGATCGCCGGCTCCGGTGTGTTTCGCGACCAGGCCTCGGATCTGCGGCTGCGGCTGATCTTCTTCGAGGGTGCGATCGAGACCTTCCAGGTGGTCGTGCCGGCTTTCGGGACCCTGGAGGGGCCGTTCCAGATCGCGAGCCTCGAATACCGGGGCGACCATGCCGGCGAGGTCACCTTCGACATCAGCCTCGACTCGGCGGGCGTGCTCGCCTTCACGGCGGCCTGAGCCATGGCTAACCGGATCCGCGGCGAGGTGCCGCTCCAGCTCGCCGGCCGGCGCTACACCCTGTGCCTGACGCTCGGCGCGCTGGCCGAGCTGGAAGGGGCGCTCCAGGCCGGCGACCTCGTCGGCCTGGCCGAGCGCTTCGACGGCGGCCGGGTCTCGGCCCGGGACCTGATCGCCCTGCTGGGCGCGGCCCTGCGCGGCGGCGGCCACGCCCTCGACGACGACGCGGTGGCACGCCTGCCCCTGGCCGGCAGCCTGGAAGCGGTCTCCACCGCGCTCGGCGAGGTCCTCGCGGCCGCCTTCGGGGAGGCGCCGGGCCCTGCAAACCCTCGGTAGAGCCGGTGCCCGACGGTTCTGCGTCGGCGCCGGCTCGCCCTTCCGCCTTCCCCTGGGATGACGCCCTGGCGCTCGGACTCGGCGCGCTCGGCTGGAGCCCGGCCGCCTTCTGGGCGGCCACGCCCCGCGAATTCGCCGCCGCCCTGGGGCGGCGTCGCGGCCCGGAGCCGCTGAGCCGCGACGCGTTCGAGCGCCTGCTCGCCGCCTATCCGGATCCGGGCCCGACCGGCTGAGCCGCGTCGGGACGCTGCCCCGACACCCCGCCAAAGGACTGAGCCCTTTGGGAGCCCGGGTTTCGCACCTGCCGAGACCCACCATGCAGGAGGGCCGTCCGATGAACGACGCTGATCCCGATCCGCAGGATGCCGCCCGGATCAAGCAGCTGGAGACCCTCGACCGGCTCGCCAAGAATTTCGGCCGCAGCCTGGATGCGGCGCTCACCCGGGGCACCGCCTCGGGGCGCAGCCTCGACGGCGTGCTCGGCACGATCGGCAGCAAGCTCGCCGGTGCGGCGGCCCGGGCGGCCTCGGGCCCGATCCGCTCCGGCATCACCGGCCTGGTCAACGCCGTGCTCGGGGCCGGCGCCGGCAGCGAGACCGGCTTCGCCCGGGGCGGGATGCTCCGGGGCGGGCGGGTCCAGCCCTTCGCCTCAGGCGGTGTGGTGGCCGCGCCGACCTATTTCCCGATGGCCGGCGGCGCCGGCCCGATGGGCGAGGCCGGCCCCGAGGCGATCCTGCCGCTCAACCGCGGCCCGGACGGCCGCCTCGGCGTCGCGGCCGGCGGCGCCGCGTCCCGCCCGGTCGCCGTCACGGTCAACATCGCCACCCCGGACCCCGGCGCCTTCCGCCGCTCCGAAGCCCAGGTGACGGCGAGCCTCGCCCGCGCCGTGGCGCGGGGGCAGCGGGCGACGTGAGCCCCCTCACGCCGCCTTGCTGGCCGCCGCCTCGCGGGCCCGGCTGCGGCGTCCGTCGACGCTGACGGGGGCGACGCCCTCGATGGTGACGCGGCGGACAACCCGGGGCTGGTCGCCGTAATCGTCCACGGCCCGGTGGACGGTCGCCCGGTTGTCCCAGATCGCCACATCGCCGAGCCGCCAGGACCAGCGCACCGTGTTCTCGGGCCGGGTCGCGTGGTCGGTGAAGATCGCGAGCAGGTGCTGCGAATCCGCGGTGGTGAGGCCGAGGATGCGCTGGATGAAATGCCCGACGATCAGCGAGCGCTCGCCCGTCTCCGGATGCACGTGCACCAGCGGGTGCTCGGTCTCGTAGACGGTCCGGGTGAACACCTCGTTGTAGCGCTGGCGGCCGGCCTCCGGGGCGTTCACGCGCCCGCCCACGTAATCGTAGACGTTCGAATGCAGGGCCCAGAGCCGGTCGGCCAGCTCCCGCAGGGGCTCGGGCAGTTCCGCATAGGCCGCCGCCGTGTTGGCCCAGAGGGTGTCGCCGCCATAGGCTGGCAGGGTCACGGCCCGCAGGATCGAGATCGCCGGATAGGCCGGCACGAAGGTCACGTCCGTGTGCCAGGAGCTCGCCCGCTCGCCCCGGCTGCCGTCGAGGTCGAGGACGCCCGCGGTGCCGGCGAGCGACGGAACGGTCGGGTGCGGGACGAGGTCGCCGAGCCGCCGGCCGAACGCCTCCTGGCCCGCCTCGTCGAGATCCTGGTCGCGGAAGAACACGACCTTGTGGGTGACCAGCGCCTGGCGGATCGCCGCCACCGTCGCGGCGTCGAGGTCACCCGAGAGCGCGACGCCGCTTATCTCCGCGCCGATGCGGCCGGCGACCCGGCGGATGTCGAGACTGGGGTGCAGCGGCTGCGGGACGGCGCTCATCGTAAGGCTCCTCGGTGGTTCGCCGACGACGCACGACTCTCCGGCAAGATCTTCTGAGATCTTCAGGAGATCAGGTTCTTCGGAGGAGCATCCGTCGTCTTCGATGATCTTCGCCCGGTCGCGACCGGTTGTCGATGAACGGCATTTCCGAAGTTTCGCCCGTTCCGAAAAAACTCTTTCCGGCCGGCGGCGGCCGGGAGGACGTGCCTTCTCCGGCCCCCTCTCCGGGATCATCGCGCCATGGCCGACGCCTTCCACGAGGTGCTGTTTCCCCTCGACGTGTCGCTGCGCGGCAGCGGCGGCCCGCAGCGGCTCACCGAGATCGTCACGCTGGCCTCGGGGCGGGAGCACCGCAACGGCCGCTGGGCCGATTCCCGCCGCCGCTACGATGCCGGGTTCGGACTGCGCGGGCTCGAGTCCCTTCACGCGGTGCTGGCCTTCTTCGAGGAGCGGCGCGGCCGGCTCTACGGCTTCCGCTACCGCGACCGGGTCGATTTCCGCTCCGGCCCGCCCGGCCGGGCGATCGGCCCCCTCGACCAGGCGCTCGGCACCGGCGACGGCGCCACCGCGACGTTCGCGCTGACCAAGACCTACGGCTCCGGCTTCGCGCCCTATCGCCGGCACATCGCCAAGCCGGTGGCGGGCAGCGTCCGGGTGGCGGTGGCCGGCCGGGAGGTCGGCGCCGACGCCTTCGCGTGCGACCCGGCCACCGGGCTGGTCACCTTCGCGGCCGGCCATGTCCCGCCCCAGGGCGCCGCCGTCACGGCGGGCTTCGCCTTCGACGTGCCGGTCCGCTTCGACACCGACGACCTCACCATCGACCTCGCCGCCTTCACGGCCGGCGAGATCCCGAAGGTGCCCCTCGTCGAGATCGTGCCGTGAGGAGTGACGATGCGCGATATCCCAAGTGCCTTCGCGGCCCATCTCGCGGGCGGCGTCACCACCCTGTGCCGCTGCTGGTCCCTGCGTCGGCAGGACGGCCTGGCGCTGGGCTTCACCGACCATGACCGCGACCTGACCCTGGCGGGGCTGGTCCACGCCGCCCGCACCGGGCTGGAGGCCGCCGAGGCCGGTGCCGAATCCGGCTTCGCGGTCTCGGGCGGCGACGTCGCCGGGGCGCTGAGCTCCCTCGGGCTGACCGAGGCCGACATCGCCGGCGGCCTCTACGACGGCGCGACGGTGGAGACCTGGCTGGTCGACTGGACCAATCCGGAGACGCGCCTGCTGCTCGATGTCGGCACGATCGGCGAAGTGCGCCGGGAGGGCGACGCCTTCGTGGCGGAGCTGCGCGGCCTCGCCCACCGGCTCGGAGCGGAGCGCGGCCGGACCTTCCGGGCGACCTGCGGCGCCGATCTCGGCGACGGACGCTGCCGCGTCGACCTCGCCGCCTGGCGCACCACCGGCCGGGTCACCGGCCTGCCCGAACCCGCGACCCTGGGCGTGACCCTGGCGGGCGGCTTCGCGGACGGGCTGTTCACCGGCGGAACGCTCACCTGGACGGAGGGCGCCAATGCCGGGCTCCAGGCCGACGTGCGGCTCCAGCTCGGCACGCTCCTCGAACTCTGGACTGTCCCGCCCCGACCGGCGGCGGTGGGGGATGCGTTCAGCCTCACCGCCGGCTGCGACAAGCGGCTCGCCACCTGCCGGGACCGCTTCGCCAACGCGGTCAACTTCCAGGGCTTCCCGCACATGCCGGGCAACGATGCGGTGATGCGGGCGGTGCCGGGCTCGGAGCCCGTCCTCGATGGCGGGAGCCTGTTCCGATGAGCGCGATGCGGCGGGACATCGGCGTGGCGGCGCTGGGCGAGGCGCGGCTGTGGCTCGGCACGCCCTACCGGCACCAAGCCTCCCTGCGCGGCGTCGGCTGCGACTGCCTCGGGCTGCTGCGCGGGGTCTGGCGCGGGCTCTACGGTGCCGAGCCGGAGCCGGTGCCGCCCTACGCCGCCACCTGGGCGGAATCCGCCCCTCCGGGCACCGATCCGCTCACCGCGGCGGCGATGCGCCACCTCGTGCCGGTGGCCGGGTCCATGCCCCGGCCGGGGGACGTGCTGCTCTTCGCCTTCCGGTCCCATCTCCCGGCCCGTCACTGCGCCATCGCCACCGGCGACGGCGCCATGATCCACGCCCACGACCACGCCGCCGTGGCCGAGGTGGCACTCACCGCCTGGTGGCGGCGGCACCTGACGGGTGTGTTCCGGTTCCCGGAGGATCCTTACGGAGAGCCCGTCGCCACGGTGAGCTTGACGCCGGGGGCGCAGATTGGGGCGTCCCCGCCGTCATCGCGAGCGTAGCGAAGCGACCCAGCGAACCGCTACGGCCTGGGATCGCGCGCTGCCCTGGGTTGCTTCGCTGCGCTCGCAATGACGGCGTGGGACGCGCCGCTCAGTGGTTCAATCGGTAGCCGTATCGGGTCGCGGCGCGCGTCACGACCAGCGTGTCGATCGCGTCCGGAGGCCCTCGCACCACACGTCGCCCACCCCCACCCCGGAGCCCGCCATGGCCACCCTGATCCTGTCCACGGCCGGCGCGGCGGTGGGGACCGCTCTGGGCGGGCCGATCGGGGCCGTGGTGGGGCGCGTGCTCGGGGCGGCCGCGGGGGCGGGGCTCGACGGGATGCTGTCGGGCTCCGGGCGGCACACGCGCTTCGTCGAGGGGCCGCGGCTCGCCGATGTCGCCGGCCTGTCGTCCACGGAGGGCGACCCCATCCCCCGGGTCTACGGGCGGGCGAAGATCGGCGGCAGCCTGATCTGGGCGACGCGGGCCCGGGAGGTCGCCAACACGACGGTGGAGCGCGCGGCCTCCGCCTCCAAGGGCGCGGGCGGGCAGAAGACCGTGCGCACCCGCTACGCCTATTTCGCCAACCTGGCGGTCGGGCTGTGCGAGGGCGAGATCGCGATGGTCCGCCGGATCTGGGCGGACGGCAAGGAGATCGACCAGGTCGGGATCACCCTGCGGGTCCATACCGGCGGCCCGGACCAGGCGCCGGACCCGCTGATCGTCGCCAAGGAGGGGGCCGAGAACGCCCCGGCCTATCGCGGCCTGGCCTACGTGGTGTTCGAGAACCTGCCGCTCGCCGAGTTCGGCAACCGCGTGCCCCAGTTCGCCTTCGAGGTGGTCCGTCCGGTCAACGGCCTGTTCCACCGGATCCGCGCCGTCGACCTGATCCCGGGGGCGGGCGAGTTCGCCCTCGACCCGAACCTCGTCACCGTCGATCTCGGTCTCGGCCGGACGCAGGCGGCCAACCGGCACCAGCTCCAGCGCGCCACCGACGTCACCGCGTCCCTCGACGCCCTCCAGGCCCTGTGCCCGAACCTGCGCCGGGTCGCTGTGGTGGCGACGTGGTTCGGCACCGACCTGCGCGCCGGATCCTGCCGGGTGGTGCCGAAGGTCGAGACCCGGGCCAAGCGCACCAAGCCGGAGGCCTGGAGCGTCGCCGGGATCACCCGCGACGAGGCCGAGGTCGTCTCGACCCTGCCGGACGGCACCCCCGCCTATGGCGGGACGCCGTCGGATGCCGGGCTGACCCGGCTGGTCGCCGACCTCGCGGCCCGCGGCCTCGACGTGCTGCTCTACCCGTTCGTGATGATGGACGTGCCGGCCGATAACGGCCTGCCCGACCCCCGCGTGCCCGGCGCGACCCAGCCACCCTATCCCTGGCGCGGGCGCATCACCTGCGACCCGGCCCCGGGCGTCTCGGGCAGCCCGGACGGCACCGCCGCGGCGGAGGCGCAGATCCAAAACTTTTTCGCGAACGGCTATCGCACGGAGGTGCTGCATTATGCCGGCCTCGCGGCGCAATGGGCGGCGCGCGGCGTGCGGATCGCCGGCTTCGTGATCGGCAGCGAGTTCGTCGGCCTCACCCGGGTGCGCGGCGCTGACGGCTACCCGGCCGTGCAGGCGTTCAGAAGCCTCGCCGCGGAGCTGCGGTCCCGCCTGGGCGCCGGCGTGACGCTCGTCTACGGGGCGGACTGGACCGAGTACGGCGCCCATGTTCGCGACGATGGCGCCACGATCCGGTTCCCCCTGGACGACCTGTTCGCCGACCCGAATATCGGCGCGGTCGGGATCGACTGGTATCCGCCCCTCTCCGACTGGCGCGACGCGCCGGACCACGCCGACCTCGCGGTCTCGGGCGACATCGCCGACCGCACCTACCTGAAGGCCCGGGTCGCCTCCGGCGAGGCCTACGACTGGTACTATGCCGACGCGGCCGGGCGGGCGGCGCAGGCGCGCCTGCCGATCCAGGACGGCGCCTACGGCAAGCCCTGGGTCTTCCGGCCCAAGGACCTGATCGGCTGGTGGTCGAACCCGCATGTCGAGCGCGACGGCGGCGTCGAGACCCGGGCCACCGCCTGGGTCCCGAAGGCCAAGCCGATCTGGCTCACCGAGGTCGGGGTGCCGGCGGTGGACAAGGGCACGAACGGCCCCAACGTGTTCCCCGATCCGAAATCCGCCGAGGGCGCCTACCCGCCGCATTCCCGGGCCCTGCGCGACGAGCTGATCCAGCTGCGGGGTGTCGAGGCGGTGATCGCCCGGTTCGATCCGGCCGCGGCGGGGTTTTCGGATTCCGACAACCCGGTCTCGCCGGTCTATGGCGGCCGAATGGTCGATCCGGGATCGATCTTCGTCTGGTCCTGGGACGCGCGGCCCTACCCGGCCTTCCCGGCCGTCCAGGCGGTCTGGGCCGACACCGCCAATTGGCGGGTCGGTCACTGGATCACGGGGCGGATCGAGGGCTGCGACCTCGACCTGCTGGTCCTGAGGATCCTGGCCGATTTCGGCTTCGACGCGCCGGTCGCCGTGGAGGCCGCCGCCTTCCTCGACGGGTACGTCGTCGACCGGCCGCTTTCCGCGCGCGCCGCCCTGGAGACCCTGGCGCAGGTTTACGGCCTCGACGTCTCGGCGGTGGCCGGCGCCCTGCACCTGCGCGGGCCCCGCCGCGACCGGCCGGTGGTGCTGGCGGACGCCGATCTGGTCCGGCTGTCGGAGGACAGACCGGTCCTGCGCCAGGTCCGGGCCGAGGAGAGCGCCCTGCCGCGCTCGGTCGAGCTCGGTCTGACCGAATCCGAGAGCCCGGATTACCGCCGCGCCGCGGCCGCCGCGATCCGGCCCGTGGGCGAGCGGCGGCGCGAGACCCGGATCGAGGCGGCGATCGTCACCCGCCGGGAGACCGGCGACGGCCTCGCCGAGGCGATGCTCGACCGGGTCATCGCCGCCCGGGACAGCGCGGTTTTCACCCTGAGCCCGCGCCGCGTCGAGCTGGAGCCCGGCGACCTGCTGGCGGTGCCGGCCGACGTGCCGGGCGGGACGGTTTTGCGCAGGATCGACCGGATCGACGACGCCCCCACCGGGCGGCGGATCGAGGCGAGCGGCGTGCCGCCCCGGGGCGGCCCCGCGCGCGGCCTGCCCCGCAGCCCGGCCCTGCCAATTGGGGCGACGCCGGCCTTCCCGGGGCCGCCCTTCGCGGTCGTGCTCGACCTGCCTGTGGATCGCGGCAGCCCGACGGTGCTGCAATACCTCGCGGTGGCGGCCGAGCCCTGGCCCGGGGCGGCGGCCGTCTGGCGGGCGGAAGGCGAAGGCGCGCTCGCGCTTCACGGCCTCGTCGACTACCCGGCCTGCCTCGGCCAGACCCTCACGGAGCTGCCGGCTGGGCCGCTCTGGCGGCTGCAGCGGGGCGTGCCGCTCGACGTCACCCTGCGCCGGGGCGGGGCCCTCGGCTCCATCGGCGAGGCCGCGATGCTCGCGGGCGGCAACCTGTTCGCGCTGATCGGGCCGGACGGCGCTGCGGAGCTGTTCTCTGCCGCCAGCGCGGTGCTGACCGGCCCCGACAGCTACCGGCTCTCGGGCTTTCTGCGCGGGCTCGCCGGCAGCGAGGCCCGGGCCGGCCGGGCGACCCCGGCGGGCAGCCTGATCGTGCGGCTCGACGACGGCGCATTGGTGCCCCTGGTGGAACGCCTGGACGAGGTCGGCCGGGGCTTCCGCTACCGGGTCGGCCCGGCCGACCGGGACCCGGGCGATCCGGCCTATTCGGAGTTGTCCGCCACGGCCGGGCTCGCGGCTTTGCGTCCGCTGCGGCCGGTCCATCTGCGGGCGCGCCGGGACGCGTCCGGCCTGCGCCTCTCCTGGATCCGCCGGGCACGCCGGGACGGCGACGCCTGGGAGCCCGCCGAGATTCCCCTCGACGAGCCGGAGGCTTACGCGGTCACGGTCTATTCCAATGCCGGCACGCCCCTGCGCACGATCCGGGCCGAGGCGCAGCAGGTCCTCTACGCCGACGAAGCCACCGATTTCGGCGGCAAGCAGACTAGCCTCGACGTGGCCGTGGCGCAGATCGGCGCCGTGGCCGGACTCGGCCCGGCCACCCGCGCGCGAATCCCGATCCGAACCGCCTGATCCCGTCTCGCACCGAAGCCCTCACCGTCATTGCGAGCGCAGCGAAGCAACCCTGGGCAGCGCGCGATCCCGGACCGTGGCGCGTGCCCGGGTCGCTTCGCTGCGCTCGCGATGACGGCAAAGCACATCCGGCCGGGCGATCCGATCGGACACCGCAAGCCTTCCGGAGCCCCCCATGACCGACGCCACGCCCCGCCTCGGCCTGCCGCTGATCGCGGCGAGCCAGGCCCAGAAGCACGTCACCCACAACGAGGCGCTCGGCCTCCTCGACGCCCTGGTCCAGCTCGCCTGCCTGGACAAGGACCTCACCGCGCCGCCCCAGAACCCCGCCGACGGCGACCGCTATCTCGTGGTCGCGTCGAATCCGGGGGGCGCCTGGGCCGGGCTCGCCGGCCAGGTGGTGCGCTACGCCGACGGAGTCTGGATCGGCGCCGTGCCCCGGGCCGGCTGGTTCGCCTACCTGATCGACGAGGCCGACCTCTACGTGTTCGACGGGAGCGCCTGGGGCAGCTTCCGCCGGACGCTCACGGCGATCCAGAGCGTCAGCCGGCTCGGCATCAACACCGGGGCGGATGCCACCAACCGCCTCGCGGTGAAGTCGGACGCGGCCCTGCTCACCTGGGACGACGCGACGCCAGGCTCCGGCGACATGCGGATGTCGGTCAACAAGCAGGCGGCGTCCCGGGATGCCGGCCTGATCCTCCAGACCGGCTACTCCGCCCGCGCCCTGCTGGGCCTCCTCGGCAGCGACGACTTCTCGCTGAAGGTCTCGCCCGACGGGTCCGCCTTCGCCACCGCGCTCACCGCCTCCGCGGCGAAGGGCGGGATCGATTTCGCCTCCACGGAGACCGTGCTGGCCTCGGCAGCGACCACGGATCTCGGCGGCACCGCCACGCGGCGCGTGCTGGTGACCGGCACGGCCCGGATCACCCGCTTCGGCACTGGCACCGACCGGGAGCGGCTCCGGCGCTTCGCGCGCGCCGCCACCCTGGTCCACGATGCCGAGCAGCTGGCCCTGCCGACCCGGGCCGACATCGTCACGGCCGCCGACGACACCTGCCTGGCCACCTCGGACGGCGCCGGCCGCTGGCGCGTGCGCCACTACCAGCGCGCCGACGGCACCCCGCTGGCGCTCGGCACGCAGGTGCTGGCTCCGGCCGGCTACGCCCGGCTCGCCAACGGCCTGATCCTGCACTGGGGGCTCGCCACGAGCACGGACGCGGACGTCTCCGTGTCGTTCGCGCCGGCCTTCCCCAGCGCCTGCCTGGGCGTCTGGGCGCAGCCGGTCGCCCGGGATGCCGGGACGCTCTACGCCAGCCAGGTCAGCGACGTGACCGCCGCCGGCTTCACCCTCCGCATCCGCCGCACGACCGGCGGCACGGTGACCGGTGCCGGAAATGTTCAAACGTATTGGCTGGGATTGGGATCTTGAGGGGGGCGGACGCGCGTCTCGCTTTGAGCCGCCCCATCACCGCCGCTCCGGCAACGTCTGCGCTTCCGGCATGCCGAACTGCCGGATCCCCCGTTTACCGGACGGGGCTCCGGTCACCCCCTCCCGTGCGGGAGAGGGACAGGGTGAGGGGCGAGGTCTTTCCGGATAGCGCGTATCCCTCACCCCACCCGCTCCCGCACGGGAGAGGGGGCGCGTCGCGGTCGGCACAAGCCGATGTGTGAACGTCGGAAGGATGTCGGGCGAGGGGAAACGTCGCCGTCGCGATAGGCCCGTGGATCCGTCAGTCCCGCCTCACCAGTCATCCCCGGGCGCCAAGGCCGCCAGCATCACCGGCTCGATCGCCGCGTAGCCGGCGGCGTTGAGGTGTATGCCGTCCTCGGTGAATTCCGGCCGGAGCGCACCCGAACTCGTGGCGAGCGGCGCGTGATAATCGATCAGCGCCGCGGCGCTGGCGGTGCAATGGGCGCGGATCCAGCGGTTCAGGCCGTGGATGCGCGCCACGGGTCTTAGCTCCGGGCGCCACCCCCAAAAATCGCTCGGCGTCACGGTGCCGATCCAGAGCGGCAGCCCGGCCTCGAAGGCGAGCCGCGCCATGGCGGCGATGTTGTCCCGGATCGCCCCGTCCGAGACCGGGCCGCCGATCTCGGCGATGTCGTTGATCCCGCACAGCAGGTGGATGCCCCGGGCGCCGGCCGCGTCCCGCAGGAACCGGGCGCGGATCTGCCCGCTCGTCTGGCCCGGCACGCCTCGGGCGATGAAGCCGTGCCGGGCGAACGTCTCGGCCCGGGCGAGGCCCCAGCCGGCGGTGATCGAATCGCCGATGAACACCAGCGGCCGGTCCTGTCCGTGTCCCACATGTCCCCCGTCCGTCTCGCGCGGACCCTGCCCGGAGAAGACGCATGCCCGCAACCACCGGTCCGGCCCGGGGGCCGGGCGACGCCTTCGCGGCCGGGTGCCGGAGCCTCGGGCCGCGCCTGATGCGCGATCTCGGGCTCACCGACTTCCAGGCCGCGGGCCTCCTGGGCAATCTCGGCCACGAGAGCGGCGGCTTCCGCAAGCTCCGGGAGGTCGCCCCTGTGGTGGCCGGGTCCCGGGGCGGCTGGGGGCTGGCGCAATGGACCGGCCCCCGGCGGGTGGCCATGGAGGCCTGGTGCCGGGCGCATGCCTGCGATCCCGCCTCCCTCGACGCGCAGTACCGCTACCTCTGCGTCGAACTGCGCACCACCGAGGCGGCCGCCCTCGTCGCCCTGCGCCAGGCCCCGACCCTGGAGGCCGCCACCGAGACCGTGTGCCGGCTCTTCGAGCGGCCGGGGGTGATCGCGCTGGCGAGCCGGCTGGACTGGGCCCGCCGGGCACTCGCGGCCCTGCCCGACCGCGCCGCGCCGCCCATCCCCGAATCCCGAGCCGGCCGGGTCCGCCGTGCGCGCAACACCGGAGATCGATCATGACGCAGCTCTTCCGTGCCGGGCTGGCGCTCGCCAGCGCCGCGATCCCGTTCGTCGCCCTGGTCTCCCCGGCGCTGGCCGCTGCGCCCGCGGGCACTGTGGCGATCCCCTGGGGCGACTGGCTGGTCGGCCTGCTGCAGCCGGTGTCGGCGGTGCTGGTACCGATCGCCGCCGCAGCCGTGACGGCCGGTGTCGCCCGGGTCGCGCCCTGGGCGGCCTCGCTCCTGACCCGGGAGCGGGTCGAGGCCGCGATCCGGGCCGGGGCCGAGTACGGCCAGAACGCCGTGGCCGGCGCCGCAAGGGGCCGGACCGTGAGCGTCGATCTCGGCTCCGCCGTGGTCGCGGCCGGCGCCCGGCACGTCCTGGCCACCGCGCCGGCGCACGTCGTCCGGCAGGCCGGCGGTGCCGAGGGCGTCGCCGCCCGGATCTTCCGGACCCTGCCCCTCGACCCGCAGGCCAGCGTCGGCAACGTCCTGACCCCGGCGCTGGCTGATCTGCGCGCGGGGGATGAGCAGCGGGGCTAGCGGCCCGATCCGCCACGATTGGCGGTAAGCAGCTGAAGATCCTTGCTTTTCCCCTCCCCTTTGCGGGGAGGGGCAGGGGGGCGGATCGGGCGCAGCGGTGCCTTCTCCACGACCCCCACCTCCAGCTCCTCCCCGCAAGGGGGAGGGGAGCGCGTCGCGTCTTGCATGGAGCAAGGTGCGACCATCGTCGGCCGGGGGCAGAACACTATGACCACCGCCCGTCACCCCGCGCGCCATCCGCCGGACCCCGGCGACCGGGCGCGCACCATCCGGTTTCCGCCGTTCTGGCACGCCTATGTGGCGCGCCAGACCGAGCCGCGGCTCGCCGTCCTCGACGAGCTCGTGGATGCCCATGTCGAGCGGCGGGTGCTGCGCCGCTATCTCCGGCGCCTCAAGCACGCGATCCTGTTCGCCTTCGTCACCGCGGCGACGGGTGCGCACTGGTTCTCGGACCAGATCGCCTGGCTCACCGAGCGCATGCCCGCCCTGCGGGCGTTCTGGACCCTGATCACGGGAGGCCCGCGATGAGCCCGCATTGGAACCGGATCCTCGACCGAGTCTGGCTGGCCCTGTCCGGGGCGGCCGCGCTCGCGATCACGCTTCAGCTGGGGGCGCAGGTCGGGGCGCGACCCTGGTCGATCGATGCCGTCCTGGCCGCGCAGGCGGCTGTGCCCGCATATCCGGACGCACCGGAACCCGCGCCCGGATGCCGGCACGCGCGCTAGATCCGGGGCTGCCGGGGTTGCGTCACCGCCTGTGCAGCGTGGCCCGGCCGGTGGAACCCGAAAAGCCCGTCGGCCGTAGAGCCCGCACGATGCCGTCCGCGATCAAACAGCTCACGCTTCCCCGAGGCAGCCAGCCGGCCGATCGCGCGTCGTCGCGCCTACAGCTACGTATTCAGGGCGCATTCAGTGCCCTCGGCGCAAATCTTCTGGCAATGCGCTACGCCATCACCCTCGTTGCCATCAGCCTGACCGCCGCGGCCCTCGCCGCCAGCGGCCTCGGCTCCATGGCCGATGACGGGCCGGCCCCGCAGGCCGCCCCGGTGGCGGATCCGACGCCCCTGCGAATCGAGACCTGCCTGTCGCCCGCCGACATGCGCGAGGAGGTCGGCGAGCGCCGGGTGATCGCCCCGGTGGCGGCGATCCGGGCGGCCCGCACGGTGATCCCCCGGGCCGAGATCCAGCGCGCCAGCCTGTGTCGCCACGAGGACGGCCTCGTCTACATGCTGACCGCCTTGCGCCGGGACGGGCATTTCGTGCACGTGATCGTCGATGCCCGCACCGGCAAGGTCGCGGGCCAATACTGACCGGGCTTCACACCCGCAGTGGAATGGAGTGAGCCGTGCGACTGCTCGTCGTGGAGGATGACCGGGACATCAACCGTCAGGTGGTCGCGGCGCTGGAAGAGGCCGGCTACGTCGCCGACAAGGCCTATGACGGCGAGGAGGGCGGCTATCTCGGGGAGAGCGAGCCCTACGACGCGATCATCCTCGACATGGGCCTGCCCAAGGCCGACGGCGTCTCAGTGCTGCAGAAGTGGCGCCGCGCCGGGGTGAAGACCCCGGTAATCATCCTGACCGCCCGGGACCGCTGGTCCGACAAGGTCGACGGCTTCGATGCCGGCGCCGACGATTACGTGACCAAGCCGTTCCACATGGAGGAGCTGATGGCCCGGGTCCGGGCGCTCCTGCGCCGGGCGGCCGGCCACGCCTCCAGCCAGATCGCCTGCGGCCCCGTCACCCTCGATACCCGGTCCGGCAAGGTGTTCGTCGACGGCGCCCAGGTGAAGCTCACCAGCCACGAATACCGGCTGCTCTCCTACCTGATGCACCATACCGGCCGGGTGGTTTCCCGCGCCGAGCTGACCGAGCACCTCTACGATCAGGATTTCGATCGGGATTCAAACACCATCGAGGTGTTCGTCGGCCGCCTGCGCAAGAAGCTCGCCGTCGACCTGATCCAGACCGTGCGCGGGCTGGGCTACCTCGTGGATCCGAACCAGCCCCCGGCGCGGGTGTGACGAGCTTGGCCACCGGTGGCACGCTGCCGGCCGTGTTCATGCGCGGCGGCACCAGCAAGGCGCTGATGCTGCGCCGGCAGGACGTGCCCGGGGACATCGCCGCCTGGGAGCCCGCCTTCCTCTCCGCCATGGACAGCCCCGACCCGTTCGGGCGCCAGCTCAACGGCATGGGCGGGGGTGTTTCCTCGGTCTCGAAGATCTGCATCGTCGAGCCCTCGACCCGGCCCGATGCCGACATCGACTACACCTTCGTGCAGGTCGTGGTCCGCGAGGGGCGGATCGACCTGTCGGGCAATTGCGGCAACATGCTCTCGGCTGTGGGTCCCTTCGCGGTGGACGAGGGGCTCGTGGAGGTCGCCGACGGCCCGGTGTGCTTGCGGATCTTCAACACCAATACGCGCAAGCGCATCGAGGCCGGCTTCGAGGTCCGGGGCGGCCGCGCCGTCTATCGCGGCGCCCTGGCGATCCCCGGCGTCACCGGCACTGGCGCGCCGATCCGCCTCGATTTCGTCGATCCGGGCGGCGCCACCACCGGAAGGCTGCTGCCCACCGGCGCCGTCCGGCAGGTTCTCGACGTGCCGGGGCTCGGCCCGATCGAGGCCTCGCTGGTGGATGCGGCCAATGCCTGCGTGTTCGTCCGCGCCGCCGATCTGGGCCTGACCGGCACCGAATCGCCCGCCGGCCTGGAGGCGGTGCCCGGCCTCCTCGACCGGCTGGCGCGGATCCGCCTGGCCGCCTCCGTGGCGATGGGCATCGCCCCCGATCCCGACGCCGCAGCGCGGATCGTGCACGTCCCCTTCGTCGGCCTGGTCGGGCCGCCCCAGGATTCGTCCAGCTTGTCCGGGGCGGCGATCCGCGCCCCGGACGTCGACCTCACCGCCCGGGTGATCTCGAACGGCGTGCCGCACCAGGCCCTGCCGCTCACCGCCACCCTGTGCCTCGCGGTCGCCGCGCGGATCGCGGGCAGCCTGGTCCACGAGGTCGCCCGCGCCACCGGCGACGCGGCGCTCCGGGTCGGCATGCCCTCTGGCATCCTCACCGCCGACGCCACCGTGGCGCGGGACGGCACGGGATGGCGGGCGGAGCGCGGCTCGTTCTTCCGCACCGCGCGGCCGCTGATGCGGGGCGCGGTGTACTATGATGCGGTGACACCGGGGTGAGTGCGGTTGTCCCGGTATCGCCGAAGAGTTACATCGCTCAGGGCTTCGCGCCACGGATTTGCCACCGCCATGACTTCCGCCGAAAGACCCGATCCGGCGCCGCGGACACGCTGGTCCCGCTACAGGGTCGGCCTGGATGCCCTCGCTTCGTTCTGGCCCGTCGCATCGGAACCGATCCGGTATCCGCACCGGGACGAAACTGAGGCTCTGCGGGGTGATTTTCGCCGCATCGGCGATGATCTGCGTGGCGTGATCGAGCGTGAGGCGGCGCGTGAGCCGATCAAGCAGGACTAGGACACCCGCGCGCCAGCCAGCTCCCACAGACCAGGGCACACTTACGAATCGGGGTGAGGTGCCGGTCGAGGTCGGACGCAGCAGTTTCTGGCAAGGACCCTTGCCGCCGCCTGCCGTGCTCGAAGGATTTGCCCGGTTGGTCCCTGATTCACCCGAGCGCATCTTTCGGCAATGGGAGTTGGAGGCCGATCACCGTCGGACCTACGAGCGGCAAGCTCTGGAGGCTGCCATTCGGCAGGACGTGCGTGGCCAGATCAGTGCGCTCCTATTTGCGCTCGCTGCTCTATCGGTTGCCGCCTTTGCACTCTGGCTTGGCCAGCCCTGGGTCGCAGGAACGATCGGGGGCGGCACGATCGCTTCCGTGGTCGGAGCATTTCTCTACCAGCGCGTCGCGGCTAAGGCGAAATCGCATCCCCAGTCCCCAGGCGGCCGATGAAAACCCTGATCGGTCTCTTCTCCCTGCGCCGCCGCTCGATCGCGGTGCGGCTGGCCGTGTCGGCGTTCCTGTCGAGCTCGGCGATCCTGCTGATCGCGGCCTGGATCCTCACGACGCTCTACCGGGAGAACACCGAGCGCGCCTTCGACAGCCGGCTCCTGGTCTTCACCAACAACCTCGCCACCGACCTCGTCTCGCCCAACGATCCCGAGAGCCGGACCTTCTCGCTCGGCGATCCGCGCTTCGATCTGCCCCTGTCCGGCTGGTACTGGCAGGTCGGCAAGCCCGACGCGAAGCCCCGGGACCTGCGCACCTCCCGCTCGCTGGTCGGCGTGCCGCTGGGGCCGGCCACCGATTCCGACGGCAAGGTCGGGGTCGGGCAGATCCGGCAGGGCTACGGCAAGGCCCAGGACGGGCGGCTGCTGCGCATCATGGAGCGCGACGTCGATCTGGGTGAGGAGGGCCGCTACACCGTGCGGGTGGCCGGCCCCGCCGACGAGATCGTCAACGACGTCGACCGGTTCCGGAACTCGCTGACCATCACGTTCGGGCTGCTCGGCCTGTCGCTGGCGATCACCACCCTGCTGCAGATCCGGTTCGGCCTGGCGCCCCTGAAGAAGATGCGCGCCGCGCTCGGTGCCGTGCGCCGCGGCGAGGCCGACCGCATCACCGGCACCTATCCGCGCGACATCGCCCCGCTCACCGGCGAGGTGAACCTCCTGATCGAGACCAACCGGGAGATTTTGGAGCGCGCCCGCACCCAGGTCGGCAACCTCGCCCACGCGCTCAAGACGCCGCTCTCGATCATCGTCAACGAGGTCGGCGCCTCGGACGCCCCGGAGGAGCTCGCCCAGAAGATCCGCGAGCAGGCGGCAGTGATGCGCGACCAGGTGAATTACCACCTCGACCGCGCCCGCGCGGCCGCGCTCGCCGGCACTTTGGGCACCTCCACGGAGGTCGAGCCGGCCCTGGCCGGCCTCGTCCGGACCTTCGGCAAGATCTACCGGGACAAGGATATCGCCTACGATGTCCACGTTCCTCCCGGCCTGCGCTTCCGGGGCGAGCGCCAGGATTTCGAGGAGATGGTCGGCAACCTCGTCGACAACGCCTCGAAATGGGCCCACGGCCGGGTGGCGATCCGGGCCGAGGCGGTGGCCAAGCACGATTATCCCCACCTCGTCGTGGCCATCGAGGATGACGGCCCGGGCCTGCCCCCGGAGGCCCGCCAGGCCGTGCTCGGGCGCGGTCGGCGCCTGGATGAATCGAAGCCCGGCTCGGGCCTCGGCCTGTCCATCGTGGCCGATCTCGCCGCCCTCTACCGGGGCCGCTTCACCCTGGAACAGGCGAGCCTCGGCGGCCTGCGGGCGGTCCTCGAAGTGCCGGGCGATGCGCCGGTGGGCGCCGCCAGCCACTGATCGGAGGCGGGTTTTCCCGCCGCGGGACGCGGCTTCATGGTCCGGTTGCGCCCCTTGTCATCGCCCGGGAGTTGCGTGACACCGTGCCGCCGCCGGGGGCCGTCGTGGCATCTCGCGGCCGGCTCCACATGGCGTGGTGACATGCGGGTCGGTCGGGCCCGCTGGCGAAGGTTCGATGACGGCGATCTGGTTCATCCTGGCGGGCATGACCGCGGCGACCGTGCTCGGCCTGCTCTGGCCAATGTCGCGACGCACGGCCGTTCCCGCCGGCGAAAGCGGTGCCTCCAGCGTCGATACCGAGACGGCGTTCTACGAGGACCAGATCGCCGAGATCGCGCGCGATCTGGAGCGCGGCCTCATCGCCCCGGACGAGGCCGAGACCGCCCGTGCCGAGGCGGCCCGCCGCCTGCTGCGGGCGAGCCGCGACGCCCGGCGCGACGCGGAGGATGCCGATGCGGACGAGGCCGCGCGCCCGGCCGAGCCGCGGCTGCGCCGGCGCCGGGCGGCCTCCGCGTTCGCGCTGTCCACGATCCCGCTGGTCGCGCTGATCGCCTACGGCCTCTACGGCTCGCCGGAACTGCCCGCGCAGACCGATGCCGACCGGCAGGCTGCCCGGGGCGGCACCGAGGACCTGATGAAGGCGGTCGGGCAGATCGAAGCGCGCCTCGCCCGCGACCCGAACGATGCCCGCGGCTGGGCCGTGCTCGCCCCGGTCTATATGCGCACCGGCCGGTTCGACGACGCGGCCCGCGCCTTCGCCAACATCGCCCGCCTGAAGGGCGAGAGCGCCGACACCCTGGCCGATTGGGGCGAGGCCCTGACGGCGGCGGGCGAAGGCACCGTCTCGCCCGAGGCCAAGGCCCTGTTCGAGAAGGCGCAGGCCAAGGAGCAGAACGCGCCCAAACCCCGCTTCTATCTCGCGCGCGCCGCCGAGCAGGCCGGCGATACCGGCGAGGCGATCCGCCAGCTCAGCGCCCTGGAGGCCGCGAGCCCCGCCGACGCGCCCTGGCTCGGGCTGGTCCGGCAGAACCTCGCCCGGCTCAAGGGCGAGCCGGCGCCGGCCGCTATGCCTCCGACGCCCCAGAAACTGCCGGCCGAGCAGCAGGCGGCGATCCGCGGCATGGTCGACGGGCTCGATGCCCGGCTCAAGACCGGGGGCGGCACGCCGGACGAGTGGCTGCGGCTCACCCGCTCCCGGGCGGTGCTCGGCGAGCGCGATCAGGCGATCGATGCCCTGGCGCGCGCCCGGGTGGCGCTGGCCGGCGACCCGCAGGGACTCGCCCAGGTGGAGGCCGGCGCCCGCATCCTCGGGCTCGATCCGGGTGCTCCGGCCCAACCGGCGGCCCCCGGGCCCATGGCGGGTCCCGCGCCCCGCTCCGACACCGAATCGGCTGCCGCGGCCATGCAGGCGATGTCGCCTGCCGAGCGCGACGTGGCGATCCGCGGCATGGTCGACGGCCTCGACCGGCGTCTCACGGCCCGGGGCGGCACGCCGGACGAGTGGCTGCGGCTCGTGCGCTCCTACAGCGCACTCGGCGAGCGCGACCAGGCGATCAAGGCCCTCGACCGCGCCCGGATGGCGCTGGCGACCAACGCCGAGGCGGTGAGCCGGCTCGACGGCCTCGCCCGGGAGCTCGATCTGGCCCCGAGATCCAATCCCTGACCATCGCGGCCGCTGTTCGTACGACAATCGGTCCTGCCCGACGCCCTTGACCGGCGCGGCTGCCGGGCCGACACCCTGCAAGGCTAGAATGAGAACGGTTTAGGTCTGCTCGGGCCCAAGCCCGCCGGATCCCGGGGTGGAAGAGTCGTGACGCGTAAGAGCCGCCGCCTGATCCTGATCGCCGCCTGCGGCAGCGTCCTGGCGCTCGCCGTGGGGCTGATCCTGTTCGCCATGAGCGGGTCGATCGTGTTCTTCCGCTCGCCCACCGATATCGCCCAGCAGGGCATCGCCCCCGGCACCCGCCTGCGGCTCGGCGGGCTGGTGAAGGACGGCTCGCTCAAGCGCGGGCCCGACCAGACGGTGGATTTCGCCGTCACCGACACCAACGCCACCGTCGAGGTCCAGTACAAGGGCCTGCTGCCCGACCTGTTCCGCGAGGGCCAGGGCGTCGTGGCCGAGGGCATGCTGGAGCCGGGCGGCCGGTTCCGGGCCGACACCGTTCTCGCCAAGCACGACGAATCGTACATGCCCCGCGAGGTCGCCGACGCCCTGAAGGCGCAGGGGCGCTGGCAGGAGGGGGGCGACAAGGGCGCGCCTAAGGCCGGGCCGAAGCCCGTCACCGCCTCCAACGGCGGGACCCTCGGCCCCCGCAGCGAGCGGTAAGGAATCCGGCATGATCGTCGAGACCGGCCATTTCGCGCTCGCGCTCGCGCTGGCGATCTCCCTCGTCCAGATGGTGATGCCGGTCTGGGCGGCGCGCTCGGGCGACCCGGCGCTGCGCCAGGCAGCCTCGCAGGCGGCGCTCGGCGCTTTCGCGTGCGTGCTGTTCGCCTTCGCGGCGCTCACCTGGGCGCACGTCACCTCGGACTTCTCGGTCCAGAACGTCGTCGAGAACTCGCACACCCAGAAGCCGCTGATCTACAAGGTCTCCGGCGTGTGGGGGAACCACGAGGGCTCGATGCTCCTCTGGGTCCTGATCCTGACCCTGTTCGGCGCCTGCGTGGCGGTGGCCCGGAACTCCGTGCCGCCGCGGCTGCGGGCCAACACGCTCGGCGTGCAGGGCCTGATCACCTTCGTGTTCGTGCTGTTCATCATCACGACCTCGAACCCGTTCAGCCGCGTGGTCCCGGCCCCGCTCGAGGGCAACGACCTCAACCCGCTGCTGCAGGACGTCGGGTTGGCGATCCATCCGCCGCTCCTCTACGTCGGCTATGTCGGCTTCTCGATCAGCTTCGCCTTCGCGGTCGCCGCCCTGATCGACGGGCGTATCGACGCGGTCTGGGCGCGGGCCGTGCGGCCCTGGACGCTGGTCGCCTGGTCGTTCCTGACCCTCGGCATCGCGATGGGCTCATACTGGGCCTATTACGAGCTCGGCTGGGGCGGCTGGTGGTTCTGGGATCCGGTGGAGAACGCCTCCCTGATGCCCTGGATCGCCGGCACGGCTCTGCTGCACTCCACCGTGGTGATGGAGAAGCGCGACGCCCTGAAGGTGTGGACGGTGCTGCTCGCCATCCTGACCTTCTCCCTGTCGCTGATCGGCACCTTCCTGGTCCGCTCCGGGGTGATCACCTCGGTGCATTCCTTCGCCACCGACCCGACCCGCGGCGTCTTCATCCTGGCGATCCTGATCCTGTTCATCGGCGGTTCGCTGACGCTATTCGCCTGGCGGGCGCCGCTGCTGCGGCAGGGCGGCCTGTTCGCGCCGATCTCCCGGGAGGGCTCCCTCGTCCTCAACAACCTGTTCCTCGTGGCCGCCTGCGCCACGGTGCTGGTGGGCACGCTCTATCCGCTGCTGCTGGAGATGCTGACCGGCGAGAAGATCACGGTCGGCCCGCCCTTCTTCAACGCGACCTTCATCCCCCTGGCGATCCCGCTCCTGCTGATCGTCCCGTTCGGCCAGGCGCTCGCCTGGAAGCGGGGCGACGTTCTCGCCGCCTCGCAGCGCCTGTTCGCGGCGCTCGCCGTCGCCCTGGTGGTCGGCTTCGCGGTCCTGGCCCTGACATGGGGCGGGCCCGTGATGGCGCCGCTCGGGATCGGGCTCGGCGCCTACCTGCTGATCGGCTCGGCCCTGGAGATCGTCTCCCGGGCCCGGGGCTTCGGTTCCAGCCGGACGCGCGACCTCGGTCAGATCGGGCGCCGGGCCATCGGCCTGCCGCGCTCGGCCTGGGGCACCGCGCTCGCCCATGCCGGCGTCGGCGTGGTGGTGATCGGCATCGCCGCGCAGGGCTGGGCCACCGAGGGGCTGGCGACGCTCAAGCCCGGCCAGACCCTCTCCACCGGCCCCTACACGGCGACCCTCGACCGGGTCGCCCCCCGGGCCGGCCCGAACTACGAGGAGGCCGCGGCCTTCCTGACGATCCGCACCCGCTCCGGCGACGAGGTCGGCCGGGTCGAGACCGGCAAGCGGTTCTACCCGAGCCGCAAGATGTCGGTGACCGAGTCGGGCCTGCTGACCATCGGGGCGAGCCAGGTCTATGCCAGCCTCGGCGAGATCGGCCAGGACGGCGGCGTCGGCGTGCGCCTCTACTACAAGCCTCTGGTGCTGATGATCTGGCTCGGCGCCGTGGTCATGGCGCTGGGTGGCGGGCTGTCGCTCACCGACCGCCGGATGCGCGTCGGCGTCCCGGCCAAGGCGCGGGCGCGGGCCATGCCCAACGCGGCCGCGGTGCCGGCCGAGTGATGGTGGACATGAAGGCCAGTGCGGATCTTCCTCCCCCCCTTGCGGGGGAGGGTGGCCCCTGCGTCAGCAGGGGTCGGGAGAGGGGAGCGCCGCGTCCGGAGAGGTCGCTCCGCTCGATACATCCTGAACCGTCGCGCTGCCCCTCTCCCCCCCTGCTGCGCAGGGTACCCTCCCCCGCAGAGGGGGGAGGGAGGGCGCGTGGCCGCCTCACCCTTACGCTCCTCGCCGCCCTCGCATTCGCCGCCCCCGCCCACGCCGTCCAGCCCGAAGAGGTGCTGAAGGATCCGGTGCTGGAGCATCGCGCCCGGGAGATCTCGTCGGAACTGCGCTGCCTCGTCTGCCAGAACCAGTCGATCGACGATTCCGACGCGCCGCTCGCCAAGGACCTGCGCGTCATCGTCCGCGAGCGCCTGCAGAAGGGTGACAGCGATCCGGCGGTGCTGCGCTACGTCGTGGACCGCTACGGCGAGTTCGTGCTGCTGCGGCCGGTCTTCGCCCTTCACACCCTGCTGCTGTGGCTGACCCCGATCCTGGCCGTGCTGCTCGGCGGGTTCGGGATCTGGCGCCTCGCCCGCCGGCGGCCGGCCGCGCCGGTCCGGACCCTGTCGGCGGCCGAGGAGGCGGAGGTCGCCGCGCTGCTGCGACGGGAGTAATATTCGGCGCGTCGCGATTCGCCCGGATCGAATCGGCATGAGTCTTGGATCCGGCAGAACTGATCGCATGATCGGCGACGCGCCCGGGGTGAAGACGATGACCGCCGCCACGCTCACCATCTCCAGCCGGAATTACTCGTCCTGGTCCCTGCGGGGCTGGCTGATCTGCCGGATGGCCGGGCTCGCCTTCGACACCGAGGTTCTGTCGGGCACGGATGCCACCAGCCGGGCCGAGCTGCTGCACCTCTCGCCGTCCTTCCTGGTGCCGCGCCTGCGCCACGGCGACGTGGTGGTCTGGGACACCCTCGCCATCGCCGAGTATCTCGGCGAGACCTTCCCGGAGGCGGGCCTGCTGCCCCGCGATGTCGCCGAGCGCGCCCATTGCCGCTCCATCGCGGGCGAGATGCATTCGGGCTTCGTCAACCTGCGATCGGCCCTGCCGATGAACCTGCGCGCCTTCCATCCGGGCTTCCGGGTGTTCAACGGCGCCCGGGCCGATATCGAGCGTATCGTCACGATCTTCGACGATTGCCTGGACCGCTATGACGGCCCGTTCCTGTTCGGCCCGCGCCCGACGCTGGCCGACGCGCTCTATGCCCCGGTCTGCACCCGGTTCCGCACCTACGACGTGGCGCTGCCGCCCCGGTCCGCCGCCTACCGGGACACGATCCTGCACTGGGCGCCCATGGTCGAATGGGCCGAGGCCGCCGCCGACGAGCCGGACGAGATCGAAGAGCTGGACATGGAGTTCTGAGGCGCCGTCTGCCCGCGCGGATGCAATTTCGTGCATGGCACAAAGCGATGTTGCGGCGCACGCAAGATTTTTCGACCGACGCCGTGCATCGGAAACGAACGCTTTAAGAAAGACTTATCGCGGTTTGTCACCGCGACCATCGTGCGGGTGACAGTTCGACAGGGATCCTTTGTCGGGCCACCGGACTGCACGATTGATGGGGTTCGGCATTTCTGTTCCACTTCGTTTTAGAAAAGGAACAGACTGGGCTGGAAACCATGGCGCGTCACGAGCCCTGGAGCGCGGAACGCGCCTCCGGGATCATTGCAGAACATACCCATCTCGAAGGCGCGACGCTGCCGATCCTGCACGCGCTGCAGGCGACCTTCGGCTACGTCGATGGCGGCGCCGTGCCGCTCATCGCCGACGCGCTGAACCTGTCGCGCGCCGAGGTGCATGGCTGCATCACCTTCTACCATGATTTCCGCGCCCACCCGGCCGGCCGCCACGAGGTGAAGCTGTGCCGGGCCGAGGCCTGCCAGGCCATGGGTTCGGACAAGATCCACCGCGAGATCCTCGGCCGCCTCGGCTGCGGCTGGCACGAGACCACTGCCGACGGCAGCGCCACAGTCGAGCCGGTCTACTGCCTCGGCCTCTGCGCCAACGGCCCCGCGGCCCTCATCGACGGCGAGCCGGTCGCCCATCTGACCGCCGATTCCCTCGACGAGGCGCTGGCCGAAACCAAGCGGGAGACCCGCCAGTGAGCGTCACCCTTTACGTCCCCCGGGACGCCGTGGCTCTGGGCCTCGGCGCCAACAAGGTCGCCCGGGCCCTGTTCGCCGGCGCCGAGCGCCGCGGCCTCGACGTGACCATCGTGCGCACCGGCTCGCGCGGCCTGTTCTGGCTCGAGCCGATGGTGGAGGTCGGCACGCCGGAGGGCCGGGTCGCCTATGGTCCGGTCAAGGTCTCGGATGTCGACGCCCTGCTCGATGCCGGCCTGACCACCGGCGGCGAGCATGCCCTGCGCCTCGGCGATCCGGAGAAAATACCGTTCCTGGCCCGCCAGCAGCGCCTGACCTTCCACCGCTGCGGCGTGGTCGATCCGGTCTCGGTGGCCGATTACCGCGCCCATGGCGGCTATCGCGGGCTCGAGGCCGCGCTGAAGCTCGATGCCGAGGGCATCGTCGCGGCGGTGCGCGATTCCGGGCTGCGCGGCCGCGGCGGCGCCGGCTTCCCGGCCGGCATCAAGTGGAACACCGTGATGCTTGCCAAGGGCGAGCAGAAATACGTCGTCTGCAATGCCGACGAGGGCGATTCCGGCACCTTCGCCGACCGGATGATGATGGAGGGTGACCCCTTCAACCTCATCGAGGGCATGACCATCGCGGCCGTCGCGACCGGTGCGACCCGCGGCTACATCTACCTGCGCTCGGAATACCCGCAGGCCTTCGCCACCCTGAAGGAGGCGATCGCCAACGGCATCCAGGCGGGTGTCCTGGGCGACGACATCCTCGGCTCGGGCAAGACCTTCCACCTCGAGGTCCGGCTCGGGGCCGGCGCCTATATCTGCGGCGAGGAGACCTCGCTGCTGGAGAGCCTGGAGGGCAAGCGCGGCATCGTGCGGGCCAAGCCGCCGATCCCGGCGCTCAAGGGCTTTCTGGGCAAGCCGACCCTGGTCAACAACGTCATGACCTTCACGGCCGTGCCGTGGATCCTGGAGCACGGCGCCAAGGCCTATGCCGATTACGGCATGGGCCGCTCGCTCGGCACCCTGCCGATCCAGCTCGCCGGCAACATCAAGCATGGCGGCCTGATCGAGCTCGCCTTCGGTGTGACGCTCCGCGAGGTGATCGAGGATTACGGCGGCGGCACCCGTTCGGGCCGTCCGGTGCGGGCCGTGCAGGTCGGCGGGCCGCTCGGGGCCTACTTCCCCGATCACCTGCTCGACACGCCCCTCGATTACGAGGCGATGGCGGCCCAGAAGGGCCTCGTCGGCCATGGCGGCATCGTCGTGTTCGACGACACCGTCGACATGGCCGCCCAGGCGCGCTTCGCCTTCGAGTTCTGCGCCACCGAATCCTGCGGCAAGTGCACCCCCTGCCGCATCGGCGCGACCCGTGGCGTCGAGACCATGGACAAGGTCATCGCCGGCATCCGGCCGGAGACGAACCTGAAGCTGATCGAGGACCTCTGCGAGGTCATGACCGATGGGTCGCTCTGCGCCATGGGCGGGCTCACGCCCATGCCCGTGATGAGCGCGATCACCCATTTCCCGGAAGATTTCAGGCGCGCCGGCGATCTGCCGGTCGCGGCCGAGTGAGGAGACGTCGATGGGCCTGATCAAGGAGATCGACTACGGCACGCCGATCCGCGTGGCGGAGCAGACCGTCACCCTGACGATCGACGGCATGGACGTGACGGTGCCGGCCGGCACCTCGGTGATGGCGGCGGCGATGCATGCCGGCACCCAGATCCCGAAGCTGTGCGCCACCGACTCGCTGGAGCCGTTCGGCTCCTGTCGCCTCTGCCTCGTGGAGATCGAGGGGCGGCGCGGCACGCCGGCCTCCTGCACCACGCCGGCCGAGAACGGCATGGTCGTGCGCACGCAGACCGACAAGCTCGCCAAGCTCCGCAAGGGCGTGATGGAGCTCTACATCTCCGATCACCCGCTGACCTGCCTGACCTGCGCCGCCAACGGCGATTGCGAATTGCAGGACATGGCCGGCGTCGTCGGCCTGCGCGACGTGCGCTACGGCTACGAGGGCGACAACCACGTCGTGCCGACGGCCGAGAAGTATCTGCCGAAGGACGAGTCGAACCCGTACTTCACCTACGATCCGTCGAAGTGCATCGTCTGCAACCGCTGCGTGCGCGCCTGCGAGGAGGTGCAGGGCACCTTCGCGCTGACCATCGCGGGCCGCGGCTTCGACAGCCGCGTGGCGGCCGGCCCGACCAACTTCATGGAGTCGGAGTGCGTCTCCTGCGGCGCCTGCGTGCAGGCCTGCCCGACCGCGACCCTCCAGGAGAAGTCGATCCACGAATTCGGCCAGCCCGAGCATGCCGAGGTGACGACCTGCGCCTATTGCGGCGTCGGCTGCTCGTTCAAGGCCGAGATGCAGGGCACCCGCGTCGTGCGGATGGTGCCGTACAAGGGCGGCAAGGCCAACGAGGGCCATAGCTGCGTCAAGGGCCGCTTCGCCTACGGCTACGCCACCCACAAGGACCGCATCACCAAGCCGATGATCCGCGCCAAGATCACGGATCCGTGGCGCGAAGTGTCCTGGGAGGAGGCGATCAACCACGCGGCCTCCGAGTTCAAGCGGATCCAGGCCACCTACGGCAAGGACTCGGTCGGCGGCATCACCTCGTCGCGCTGCACCAACGAGGAGGCCTACCTCGTCCAGAAGCTGGTGCGCGCCGCCTTCGGCAACAACAACGTCGATACCTGCGCCCGCGTCTGCCACTCGCCCACCGGCTACGGCCTGATGTCGACGCTCGGCACCTCGGCCGGCACCCAGGACTTCAAGTCGGTCGAGAATTCCGACGTGATCCTGGTGATCGGCGCCAACCCGACGGACGGCCACCCGGTCTTCGGCTCGCGGATGAAGAAGCGGCTGCGCCAGGGCGCCAAGCTGATCGTCGCCGATCCCCGCAAGATCGACCTGGTGAAGTCGCCCCACATCAAGGCCGACTATCACCTGCCGCTGAAGCCCGGCTCCAACGTCGCCTTCATCAACTCGCTGGCGCACGTCATCGTCACCGAGGGGCTGATCGACGAGGCCTATGTCCGCGAGCGCTGCGATCTCGCCGAGTTCGAGACCTGGGCCCGGTTCATCGCCGAGGAGCGCCACTCCCCGGAGGCGCAGCAGCAATTCACCGGGCTCGACCCGGCCGAGGTCCGCGCTGCGGCCCGGCTCTACGCCACGGGCGGCGCGGCCGGCATCTATTACGGGCTGGGCGTCACCGAGCACAGCCAGGGCTCGACCATGGTGATGGGCATGGCCAACATCGCCATGGCCACCGGCAATATCGGCAAGCTCGGGGCCGGCGTGAACCCGCTGCGCGGCCAGAACAACGTCCAGGGCTCCTGCGACATGGGCTCGTTCCCGCACGAGCTCACCGGCTACCGCCACGTCTCGGACGACGCCACCCGTGAGAGCTTCGAGGCCCTCTGGGGCGCCAAGCTCGACAACGCGCCGGGCCTGCGCATCACCAACATGCTGGACGAGGCCGTCGATGGCTCGTTCAAGGGCATGTACATCCAGGGCGAGGACATCGCGCAGTCGGATCCCGACACGCACCACGTCACGTCCGGCCTGAAGGCGATGGAGTGCATCGTCATCCAGGACCTGTTCCTGAACGAGACCGCCAAATACGCCCACGTCTTCCTGCCGGGCGCCTCGTTCCTGGAGAAGGACGGCACCTTCACCAACGCCGAGCGCCGCATCTCCCGCGTGCGCAAGGTCATGCCCCCGATGGGCGGCTACGGCGACTGGGAGGGCACGGTGCTGCTCTCCAACGCGCTCGGCTACCCGATGCACTACAACCACCCGTCCGAGATCATGGACGAGATCGCCGGCCTGACCCCGAGCTTCACCGGCGTGTCCTACGCCAAGCTCGACGAGCTGGGCTCGGTGCAGTGGCCCTGCAACGAGAAGGCGCCGCTCGGCACGCCGATGATGCACGTGGACCGCTTCGTCCGCGGCAAGGGCCGGTTCATGATCACCGAGTTCGTGGCCACCGAGGAGCGGACGGGGGCGAAGTTCCCGCTGATCCTGACCACGGGCCGGATCCTGTCCCAGTACAATGTCGGCGCGCAGACCCGGCGCACCGAGAACTCGCGCTGGCACGAGGAGGACGTGCTGGAGATCCACCCGTTCGACGCCGAGCTGCGCGGCATCGTCGACGGCGATCTGGTCTCCCTGGAGAGCCGGTCCGGCGACATCGCCCTCAAGGCCAAGGTCTCGGAGCGGATGCAGCCGGGCGTGGTCTACACGACCTTCCACCACGCCAAGACCGGCGCCAACGTCATCACCACCGACTACTCGGACTGGGCGACCAACTGCCCGGAATACAAGGTGACCGCGGTGCAGGTCCGGCGGACCAACCGGCCCTCCGACTGGCAGGCGAAGTTCTACGAGGAGGATTTCTCGTTGACGCGCATCGCCCAGACACTCGACGCGGCGGAGTGAGCCGATGAGCGCGCAGACCCAGGAGGACAAGCTCCTCCGAATGGCGAACCAGATCGCCACCTTCTTCCGGTCCTACCCGGAAGAGGAGGCGGTGGCCGGGGTGCACAAGCACATCACGGCCTTCTGGACGCCCAAGATGGTCTCGAAGCTCGAGGCCGCCCTGCCGGAGATGGGCGACCGGGCCGACAGCCTGGTGCAGCGGGCCCTGCGCGGCGCCGAGCCCCAGGCCGAGAGCCCGGTGCGCCCGGCGACCCGCGATCCGCAGAAGCTCGGCGAGGGCGCCAGCGACGCCGGCTGATTGGCAATTCGCGCGCTCCAACCGGGGATTAAATCCCGGGTTGGAGCGTTTCGCGTGCTGGCAACCGGTACCCGGAACCGCTAGGCTTTCCGCGATGCATGACTCAGTCAATGAAGTCGTGCTCGGAGGAAGCCTCGATGCATTCAGAACTGGCGGGCGCGGTCGTGCCCGGGAGCGATCACGGCTGGCTGTCCCGTGAACGCATCGTCGCCAAACCGGGCTTCAACCGCTGGCTCGTTCCGCCCGCGGCCCTGGCGATCCATCTCTGCATCGGCATGGCCTACGGCCTGTCGGTCTTCTGGCTGCCGCTGACCCGCGCCCTCTCGGTCGGCCAGCCCGCGCCCGCCGCCTGCCCCGACATGGGCGTGATGACCGCCCTGTTCACGACGACCTGCGACTGGCGCGTCAGCGACCTCGTGATGGTCTTCTCCATCGGCATCGTGATGCTCGGCCTCTCGGCCGCCCTGTTCGGCGGCTGGCTGGAGCGGGCGGGCCCGCGCAAGGCCGGTATTGCGGCGGCCCTGTGCTGGGGTGGCGGCTTCCTGATCGGCGCGCTGGGCGTCTACCTCCACCAGCTCTGGCTGGTCTGGCTCGGCATGGGCCTGATCGGCGGCATCGGGCTGGGACTCGGCTACATCTCCCCGGTCTCGACGCTGATCAAGTGGTTCCCCGACCGGCGCGGCATGGCCACCGGCATGGCAATCATGGGCTTCGGCGGCGGCGCGATGATCGGCTCGCCCCTGGCCGACGGCCTGATCAAGACCTTCCGCAGCGCCGAGTCCGTCGGCGTCTGGCAGACGCTCGCGGTGATGGGCCTCGGCTACATCGTGTTCATGCTGGGCGGCGCCTTCGGCTACCGGGTCCCGCCGCCCGGCTGGCGCCCGGACGGGTGGACCCCGCCGGCGTCCAAGAACGCCATGATCGCCTCGGGCCACGTCCACCTGCGGGACGCGCACAAGACCTTCCAGTTCTGGATGATCTGGCTGGTCCTCTGCCTCAACGTCTCGGCCGGGATCGGTGTCCTGGCGCTCGCCTCGCCGATGCTCCAGGAGATCTTCGGCGGCGCCCTGATCGGGCTGCCCGGCACCGGCTTCACCGCCCTCGACGCCGGCCAGAAGGCGCAGGTCGCCGCGATCGCCGCCGGCTTCGTCGGCCTCCTGTCCCTGTTCAACATCCTGGGCCGGTTCTTCTGGGCCTCGATGTCGGACCGGATCGGCCGCAAGCTCACCTACGCGATCTTCTTCGCGCTGGGCGGCGTGCTCTACGCCGCCGCCCCCTGGGCCGCCGGGATCGGCTCGCAGGCGCTGTTCGTCGCCTTCTTCTGCGTGATCCTGTCGATGTATGGCGGCGGCTTCGCGACCATCCCGGCCTACCTCGCCGACGTGTTCGGCACGCAGTTCGTGGGCGCGATCCACGGCCGCCTGCTCACCGCCTGGTCGACCGCCGGCATCGTCGGGCCGTTCGTGGTCACCAAGATCCGCGAGGCCCAGGCCGCCGCCGGGGTGCAGGGCGCGGATCTCTACGGCCGGACCATGTACGTGCTCGCCGCCTTCCTGGCCGCCGGGTTCGTCTGCAACCTGCTGATCCGGCCGCTGGCCGGGCGCTGGTTCATGTCGGATTCCGAGCGCGCCGCCCTGGACGTCCGGGCCGGCACGGCGTCGGTGCGCGCCTCGGGCTCGTTCGGCATCGGCCGGGGCGGGTTCAGCCCCGCGGCCGGGCTCGCCTGGGCGGTGGTCGGCATCCCGATCCTGTGGGGGATCGGCATCACCCTGTCGAAGGCGTTCATCCTGTTCCGCTGAGCGGCCGGTTGTGGCTGGACGGGCGGGTGATTACGTTCTGGCATGCCAAAGCGTGCCGGCATGAGTCGTTCGGAATGCCCCCGTGATCGACAAGCTGGATTTCCTGCTCGCGCTCGCCCGCGAGCAGCATTTCGGCCACGCGGCCGAGACCTGCGGGGTGACGCAGCAGACCCTCTCGGCCGGCGTGAAGCAGCTGGAGAACCGCTTCGGCGTGCAGCTCGTGCTGCGCGGCTCGCGCTTCCAGGGCTTCACCCCGGAGGGTGAGCGGGTCCTGGCCTGGGCGCGCCGGATCGTGGCCGACGCGCGGGCGATGCACGAGGAGGTCACCGGCCTGCGCCGCGGCCTGACCGGGCACCTGCGCATCGCCGCGATCCCCACGGCCCTGCCGATGATCGTGGACCTCACGACCCCCTATCGCGAGCGCCACCCGGACGTGCGGCTCACGGTCGAATCCGCCGCCTCCACCGACATCTTCTCGCTGATCGAGAATCTCGAGGCCGATGCCGGGCTGACCTATCTCGACAACGAGCCCCTGGGCAGGGTCGTGTCCGTGCCGCTCTACCGGGAGCGCTACCGGCTGGTCACGGCCGATGGCGGCCCGTTCGACGGCCGCGCCAGCGTCACCTGGGCCGAGACCGGGCAATTGCCGCTCTGCCTGCTGACCCCGAACATGCAGAACCGGCGGATCATCGACCAGCAGATCCGCGAGTCGGGCGCCGAGCCGGCCGCGACCCTCGAATCGAACTCGATGATCGTGCTCATGACCCATGTGCGCACCCTGCGCTGGGCCTCGATCATGCCGGAGATCCTGGTCGACGCCCTCGGGCCGATGGCGGGGGTGCGGGCGATCCCGATCACCGCCCCGGACCTGGAGCACACGATCGGCCTCGTCGCCCCGCGCCGCGAGCCCTCGACCCCGATGGTGACCGCGCTCGTCGCCATCGCCCGGACCCTGGCACGGACGCTGGACCCGGACCTCGCCGGGGCGATGCCCGGCCCGTGAGGGTCGCTCAGGCCGGTACCGAGAGGCCCCGCAGCAGGAAGCGGGCAGCGCGATAGGGCAGGAGCGGCAGCTTCAGGACGCAGCGCGCCGCCAGGATCGCCAGAACGGTCAGCGCCATCAGCAGCATTCTCGACATCGCGCGCTCCGCCGCCCGAATCGGCCGAAGCCGGACCCTGGGCGCCCCCGTAAGGTGCGACGCTGGTCTGAAGCCGCCCTCCGATCCATCCGCGCATAGAAAAAGCCGCCCCGTTCCCGGAGCGGCTTGTCGGATCGGCTGAGGCCTGAGGGCGGCCGCGAACCTTTACTTGATCTTGGTTTCCTTGAACTCGACGTGCTTGCGCGCCACCGGGTCGTACTTGCGCATCGTCAGCTTCTCGGTCTGCGTGCGGGAGTTCTTCTTGGTGACGTAGAAGTAGCCGGTGTCGGCGGTGGACATGAGCTTGATCTTGACGGTGACGGCCTTGGCCATGGCGCGGCGCTCCTGCAGGGTGCGGCATTCCGCGTGAGCGAAACGCAAATGGCCGGGAAAGCCCGGCCGAATACGGGCGGGTCAATGCCCGATCGGGCGGTTCAGGTCAAGACCGGACGCCCGCGCGCTCCATCGTGACGAGGCTCACGGAGAAGGCGAGGAACAGCGCGAGCAGCGCCCAGGCGAAGCCGTGCGGCGGCACCAGGTCGAGGCCGCCGCCGATCAGGGGCGGTCCCAGCATCAGGCCGACATTGTACAGCACCACGAAGGCCGCGTTGGCGCCGGCGAGATCCGTGGCCGGCACCCGGTCGCCCAGGGTGGTCAGGCCGACCGTGTAGAGCGTGCCGGCGATGCCGCCCCAGGCGAACAGGACGAGGCCGAGGGCCACCGGCGATCCCGAAGCCAGCGGGATCAGGGCGGAGCCGGCAGCACCGCCGAGGCTCGCCACGAGCAGCACGGCGCGCCGGTCGAAGCGGTCGGCGAGCCAGCCGAACGGGATCTGGAACAGCACGTTGCCGAGCGCGATCAGGCTGACGAGGCCGGCCGCGCCCTGCGCGTCGTAGCCGAGGCGCAGGCCGTAGAGCGGCAGGATCGCGAAGATCCCGGTCTCCACCGCCCCGTAGGCGAGGGCGGCGAGCAGCGCCCCGGGGGCGAAGCGCAGATAGGCCAGGATGCTGCGGCCGGAGCCGTGCGCGATCGTGGGCGAGAGCCCCCGGGCGAGGACGATCGGCAGGCCGCCGGCCAGCATCAGGCCGGCGCCGGTCAGGTAGGGCGCCAGGCCCTCGGTCCCGACCAGCGCCAGAAGGGCCGGGCCGACCGCGAAGCCCGCCGCCAGCACGGTGGCGTAGATGCCCATCACCAGGCCGCGGCGCTCCGGCGGGGCGGCGGCGTTGATCCAGTACTCGGACAGCACGAATAGCGCGCCCAGCGTCGCCGAGAACACGAAGCGCAGCGGGAACCAGAGGGCGATGCCCGGAAGGATCGGGAAGGCCGCCAGGCTCACCGCCCCCACGACCAGCGCCAGGCAGAGCAGCCGCGCGACGCCGATCCGCGCGGCGAGCCGCGGCACGAACGGCACCGTGCAGATGCTGGCGATGCCGGCGACCGCGGTGTTGAGCCCGATCAGGGTGCTGGACGCGCCGCGCCGCTCAAGCTCGATCGACAGGAGCGGGATCGACAGGCTCAGCCCGATCCCGACCACGGTGACGCAGGCGATGGCGGCGGTGATCGCCGCCACGGTGTCCGGCCCGATCCCGCTTCCCGCGACGATCCGGTCCGGCCTCTCGGAAACATTCACAACGCAACTCGTTCGCGGCGGCCGTAGCGCTCGTAGTGGAAGGGGATCATCCGGTATGGCGCGAAGTCGACGGCGATCTGCGCCTCGAGATCGTCCAGGATGGCCCGGGTGATGAACGGCAGGTCGAGCTTGCGCGCCGCATCGAGGCGGACCCAGGCGAGCTCGGTGAACTCGGAATCCGGGCTCACCCGGCCCAGCTCCTCGGCCGCGACCATCCGGCGGTCCACGGCGAAGAACCGCGTGTCGAACCGGCGCACGCGCTTGGGCGGGGTGATCGCCCGGGCCACGAGGTGCAGCGCCTCGAGGTCCGGCAGGATCTCATGGCGGGCGAAGGCTTCCCAGCCCGCCGGGGCGGTCTCGGGAGCGCCGTGCTCGCGCGTGCCGAGCAGCAGGCCGGTCTCCTCGTAGGTCTCCCGGATGGCGGCGAGTGCCAGCGCCCGGCCGAGATGGTGCGGCGGCCGGGAGACCTGGCGGGTCAGCGCGGCCTCGGCATAGTCGGGCAGGGCGCCGGCCACCGGCATGTGGCGGTCGCCGACCTCGATCCGGCCGCCCGGGAACACGAACTGCCCCGGCATGAAGGCGAGCCGCGGGTTGCGGCGGCCCATCAGGACCTTGGGGCCGCCTTTGCCGCGCCGGTCGAGCACGATCAGGGTCGCGGCATCCCGCGGGCGCAGGCGCGCCGGGGAAGGCTTCGGCTCAGGGCTGGTCGGGATCTCGGATTCCTGCTGCGGCTCCGGCTGCGGCAAGGCGTGTCTCCTTCAGCCCCGAGACGGGGCCGCCCCGCGGTAACGTGGCGAAGCCGTGCATGCCAAGGGCGTATTGCAGCCCGACGACGGCCCCCTTGACCGGCTGGAGCAGGACGAGGGCGAACAGGAGCGTGAAGACCGGCCAGACGCCCATCTCGACCCAGAGGGGGACGTCGTAGGCGCTCTCGGTCTCCAGGATCAGGTAGCCGACCACGTGGGCGACGATGAAGATCACCACGTAGGGGGGCAGGTCGTCGGCCCGGTGATGGTGCAGCTCCAGGCCGCAGACGTCGCATTCCGGGCGCACCTTGAGGAAGCGCCCGAAGATCCGGCCCTGGCCGCAATGGGGGCAGCGGCCGATGAAGCCGCGCGCCATCGCGGGGATCAGGCGGGTGCGCACGGGAATCGCGTCGGTGGCCATGTTTAGGGTCTACACCGGCCGGGTCACCGGCGCGAGCCGCGATGGCGCGTACCGGAGTTGCGGATGCCGGGCGGACGACCCGACGGCGCGGCCTTGAACGGGCGGCCGCCGGGCTTCCGGCCGCCGCTATCCTTGCCGGACCCGGTGCGGGTCTTGCCCTCGCTGAGCAACTCGAAGCGCAGCGCGCCGGCCACCGGGGCGGCCTCCACCAGACGGACCTCGACCCGGTCGCCGAGCCGGAAGGTCTCGCCGCTGCGCTCGCCCACCAGGGCGTGGCGGGCCTCCTCGTGGCGGAAATAGTCGGCGCCGAGCTGCGAGATCGGCACGAACCCGTCCGCCCCGGTCTCGTCGAGCTTGATGAATAGGCCCGACCGGGTGACGCCCGCGATCTGGCCCGCGAAGGTCGCGCCGATCCGGTCGACCAGATGGTGGGCGATCAGCCGGTCGATGGTCTCGCGCTCGGCCGCCATGGCGCGGCGTTCGGCCGCCGAGATCTGCTCGCCGATCTGGGCGAGCTCGCCCAGGGACACCGCCGCCGGCAGGCCGTCGGAGCCGAGACGGCAGGCGGTGATCAGCGCCCGGTGGACGATCAGGTCGGCGTAGCGGCGGATCGGTGAGGTGAAATGCGCGTAGCGGCGCAGGTTCAGCCCAAAATGGCCGAGATTCTCCGCGGCGTAGATGGCCTGCGCCTGGGAGCGCAGCACCACCTCGTTGATGAAGGTCGCGTGCTCGCTGCCCGCCACCGAGCCGAGAATGCGGTTGAACAAGGCGGGGCGCAGCGCGCCCTCCTTGGGCAGCTTGATCCCGACCGAGGCCAGGACCTCGCCCAGAGCCTGCATCTTCTCCTGCGCCGGCTCATCGTGGACCCGGTAGATCAGCGCCTGCTTGGCCGCCTCCAGGGTCTCGGCGGCGGCCACGTTGGCCTGGATCATGAACTCTTCGATCAGCCGGTGCGCGTCGAGGCGCTCCGGCACGATCACCCGGTCGACCGCGCCCTCGGGCGACAGCAGAACCTTGCGCTCGGGTAGGTCGAGGGCGAGCGGGCCGCGGCGATCGCGCGCCGCGCGCAGGGCGGCATAGGCCGTCCAGAGCGGGCGAAGTGCCGGCTCGAGCAACGGCCCCGTGGCGGCGTCCGGCTGGCCGTCGATGGCGGCTTGCGCCTGCGCGTAGGCGAGCTTGGCGCGCGAGCGCATCATCACCCGGTGGAACGTGTGGCGGCGCTTCTCGCCGTCGGCGGTGATCACCATCCGGACCGCAATGGCCGGGCGGTCCTCGCCTTCGCGCAGGGAGCAGAGATCGTTCGAGATCCGCTCCGGCAGCATCGGCACGACGCGGTCGGGAAAGTAGACCGAGTTGCCCCGCTCCAAAGCCTCGCGGTCGAGGCTCGAGCCGGGGCGGACATAGGCCGCCACATCCGCGATGGCGACGGTGAGGATGAAGCCGCCCGGATTGGCCGGGTCGGGATCGTGCTCCGCCATCACGGCGTCGTCGTGGTCCTTGGCGTCCGGCGGGTCGATGGTCAGCAGCGGCCGGTCGCGCCAATCCTCGCGGCCCGCCAGCGAGGCCGGCTCCGCCTGGTCGGCCTCGGCCAGGGTCGCGTCGGAGAAGACGTGCGGGATGTTGTGCAGGTGGAGCGCGATCAGGCTCACGGCCTTCTCGGAGCCGAGCGACCCGAGCCGCTCCCGGACCCGGCCCCGCGGCAGGCCGAAGCGGGTCTCGCGCTCCAGCGACACGCTGACGAGGTCACCGTCCCGGGCCTGGCCCTCCTCGCCGGGCGGAATCAGGATCTCGCGGCCCTGCGAGCGCTTCTCCACGGGCACGATCCGGCCGCCCTGCGCGCCGGCGCGGTAGACGCCGATGATCTCGGCCTTGTTCTTCCCAATGACCTTGATGACCCGGCCGGTATAGCCGCCGTCGGCGTCGCGCTCGACGCGGACCAGGGCGCGGTCGCCGATCCCGGCGGCCGGCCGGCTGCCCTTGCGGGGGCCGCGGCCCTGCGTGAGCACGATGGATGGCGGCTTGCCGGTGCCGGTCCATTCCACCGGGATCGCGAGGAAATCGCCGTGCCGGTCGCGGCTGCGGATATCGGTCAGCACCACCGGCGGCAGGCGGCCCGCGGTCGCGAGCCCGCCGCGCCCGCGATCGACGGCGCCGTCCTCCTCGATCTCCTTGAGGATCCGCTTCAGGTCGATCTTGGCGGCACCCTTGATGCCGAACGCCTTGGCGATCTCCCGCTTGCCGACGGGTTCGGTCGCCTCCGCCACGAAGGCGAGGATCTGCTCGCGGGTGGGGAAGGGCGGGGGAGCGGCGGGCTCGGCCGCCTCTGCGCTGATGCGTCGTGCCAAAAGGTGGTGCCGGACAGTTCTCGAAAACGATGTGCGCCCGAAATCGGGCGCCGGACCGCTGATTCGGTCTTGTCATCCCAAGATGGGGTTCCGGTCGGTCCGCGGCAACGGCGGCACGCGCGTCCTCAACAGGCGCGATCAACCTGTTGAGGCGGACTTCCGGATGCGATCGACCGCGAGATCCAGGTCGAGGCCGGGATCCAGGATCTCGTCGAGGGTGAACGGGCAGGCGCGCGGCAGCGTCAGGTTCACCTGGCCCTCCTCGGGCGCCAGCTCCGGCGTCTCCGCCTGCTGGATCGCCAGCGTCCAGGCGCCGTCCATGCGCAGGCTCCCGGCCGCCGGCGGGTCTGCCGCCAGCGCGGCGAGCTTGTCCCGCCCGGCCGCGCGGCAGGCGAGGCTCTTGCCGTCGTCGGAGATGAGGGCCGCCTTGATCAGTTCGGCCAGGGCATCCCGGACCCGTTCGACGCTCGCGTTCATGGGCATCCGCTCCGCATTCGCGCCCGCCGGCGCAAGCGCGGTGCCAGCACCCATCGGGGCGGCGCGACATAATCGCGGACCTTCCCTCGTGAGCCGCCCAGTGTAGAACGCTTCCATGATCCCGGTCCTGACCCGCCAAACCGAGGCCGTGCCGCTCTACGAGGCGGCGATCGCAGAGCTGCGCCTGCGCGGCTTCGAGGGCGACCTGACGATATCGGCCGCCGATCGGACGGTCTTCTCCACCGACAACTCGATCTATCAGGTCGAGCCCGGGGCTGTGGCCTTCCCGCGCTCGCGCGACGACCTCGTGCGGATCGCCAAGCTGCTGGACGACCCGCGCTTCACCGAGATCGTGATCCGCCCGCGCGGCGGGGCGACCGGCACCAACGGCCAGTCGCTCGGCCACGGCCTCGTGGTCGACACCTCGCGGCACATGAACCGCATCCTGGAGATCGACGTCGCGCGCCGCACCGTCCGGGTCGAGCCCGGGGTGGTGAAGGACCAGCTCAACCGGGCGCTCGCCGCCCACGGCCTGTTCTTCGCCCCCGAGCTCTCGACCTCGAACCGCGCCACCATCGGCGGCATGATCTCCACCGACGCCTGCGGGCAGGGCTCCTGCCTCTACGGCAAGACCCGCGACCACGTCCTGGCGCTGACCTGCGTGCTCGCCGACGGCACGGTCTGGGAAGCCGAGCCGCTGGACGAGGCCGGGCTCGCAGCCGCCAAGGCGCGCAACGACCGGGTCGGCGAGATCCACCGCACCATCGACACCGTCGTCACCGAGAACGCGGCGCTGATCGCCGAGCGCTTCCCCAAGCTCAACCGCTGCCTCACCGGCTACGACTTGGCCCATCTGCGCGACGCGTCGGGGCGCTTCGACCTCAAGAGCGTGATCTGCGGCTCGGAGGGCACCCTGGCGCTGATCGCCGAGGCGCGGCTCAACGTGCTGCCGATCCCGAAGGCCTCGGTGCTGGTGGCGCTCTCCTACGTGGATTTCGATGCCGCGCTCCGCGACGCCCAGGCCCTGCTGCCCTTCGGCGCGGCCTCCGTGGAGACCATCGATTCCACCGTGCTGGGGCTCGCCCGCCAGGACCCGATCTGGGCCGAGGTGCAGGCCTTCTTCCCGGACGATCCCGGCGGTCGGACGGTCCACGGCATCAACCTCGTGGAGTTCGTCGGCGACGACGCGCAGGCCGTGGACGCCGCCCTGGCGCGGCTCACCGCCATGCTGGAGGCCGAGCGCGGCACGGAGACCAAGCGTCTGGGCTTCACCATCGCCCGCGGCGCGGCGATCGAGAAACTCTGGACGATGCGCAAGAAGGCGGTGGGCCTGCTCGGCGCCGCCAAGGGCGACGCGCGCCCGATCCCGTTCGTCGAGGATACCGCGGTTCCGCCGGAGCGGCTCGCCGACTTCATCGCCGAGTTCCGGGCGCTGCTCGACGCCAAGGGCCTGCGCTACGGCATGTTCGGCCATGTCGATGCCGGCGTGCTGCATGTCCGCCCGGCGATCGACCTGAAGGACCCGAACCAGAACGCCCTGATCCGCGAGGTGACCGAAGGCGTGGTCGCGCTCACCGCCAAGTATGGCGGCCTGCTCTGGGGCGAGCACGGCAAGGGGTTCCGCTCCGAATTCGTGCCCGCGACCTTCGGGCCGCTGATGCCGGCGCTGGAGGCGGTCAAGCGCGCCTTCGACCCGGGCGACCGGATGAACCCGGGCAAGATCGCCTCGGCCCGGGGCGGCGCGCTCACCCGGATCGACGGGGTCCCCCGCCGGGGCGAGCAGGACCGCACGATCCCGCCGCCGGTCCGGCAGGATTTCGACGAAGCCCTGCACTGCAACGGCAACGGCGCCTGCTTCAGCTTCGACGCGGACGAGGCGATGTGCCCGTCTTGGAAGGCGACCCGGGAGCGGCGGCACTCGCCGAAGGGCCGCGCCTCGCTGATGCGCGAGTGGCTGCGCCTGGCCGCCCAGGCGGGGATCGACCCGGCCGCGGAGCTGAAGCGCCAGCGCGCCGGCTGGCTGCCCGATGTTTTTGCGACTGTGCGGAGCGGTTTCCGGCGTGGCTCCGACGACGGCGACTTCTCGCACGCCGTGAAGGAGGCGATGGACGGCTGCCTCGCCTGCAAGTCCTGCACGGGCTCCTGCCCGATCAAGGTCGACGTGCCGACCTTCCGGGCCAAGTTTCTGGCGCTCTATCACGCCCGCTACGCCCGGCCCCTGAAGGACCATCTGGTGGCGGCGCTCGAGCCGCTGCTGCCGCTGGCGGCCCGGATGCCGCGCCTGAGCAACGCGGCCCTGGCCAACCCGCTCGCCCGGAAGCTACTGGCCAAGGCCGGCCTGGTCGGGATCCCGGCCCTCTCCTCCGTCGATCTCACAGCGCGACTCGCCGGTCTCGGCGTCGCCACCGCGACCCCGGAGGCGCTGGCCCGGCTCGCCCCGGCCGAGCGGGAGCGCGCGGTGCTGCTGGTGCAGGACGCCTTCACCAGCCATTTCGAGGCGACCCTGGTGGTGGATGCCTGCGCGCTTCTGATCGCGCTCGGCTTCCGGCCCTGGCTCGCGCCCTACCGCCCGAACGGCAAGCCGCTGCATGTGCACGGCTTCCTGGCCCGCTTCGCCGCGGTGGCGCGCTCCAACGCCGCGATGCTGCGGGCGCTTGCCCGCTCGGGGGTGCCGCTCGTCGGCCTCGACCCCTCGATGACGCTGACCTACCGGTCCGAATACGCCCAGGCGCTGGGCGGCGGCGACCTGCCCAAGGTCCAGATCCTGCAGGAATGGCTCGCCACGCAACTCGACCGGATCGCGCCCCGTCACGGCGGGGCGACCCTGCGGCTGCTGCCCCATTGCACCGAGCGCACCAACGCCCCCGGCGCGGTGCGCGACTGGCAGGCCGTGTTCACCCATCTCGGGCTGCGGCTCGACGTGCCGGCCGCGGGCTGCTGCGGCATGGCCGGGACCTACGGCCACGAGACGCGCAACCGCGCCACCTCCGAGGCGATCTACGGCTTGAGCTGGGCCCGCCACGTGGCCGACGCCCCCGTCGGCACCCTGCTGGCGGACGGCTATTCCTGCCGGTCGCAGGTCAAGCTCGTCGACGGCGTGCGGCTGCGCCACCCGGTCGAGGCCCTGCTCGACCACGTCCGGACGAGCGCGGTGGGCGCCGCCCCGTTCCATCCCGAGCGCGCCGCGGCTTCGGCCCGATGAAGGTCGCCATCCTCGGGGCCGGCGCGGTCGGCTGCTATTACGGCTTCCTGCTGGCCCGCGCCGGCCACGCGGTGACGCTGATCGGCCGCCCGGCCCTGGTCGAGGCGGTCCGGTCCGGCGGGCTGGTGCTGGAGAGCGAGGCCGGGCGCGAGATTGTCCCGGTTGAGGCGACCGCGTCCGGCGCGGGCGTCACGGGCGCCGATCTGGTTCTGGTCTGCGTCAAGTCCGGCGATACGGAAGCGGCCGGGGCGACGATCGCCTCACATCTCAGCCCCGCGGCCACGATCCTCAGCCTCCAGAACGGCGTCGACAATGCTGAGCGCCTGGGCGCCGTGCTGGGGCGGCCCGTGGTGCCCGTGGCGGTCTACGTCGCCACCGAAATGGTCGGGCCGGGCTGCGTCCGCCACAACGGAAGGGGCGACCTGGTGCTCGGCGCCTCGAAAGCGAGTGAAACGATTGCCGTTGCGTTCGGCGCGGCCGGGATCCCGACCACGGTCTCGGAACGCGCGCTGGACGCCCTCTGGGGCAAGCTGATCCTGAACTGCGCCTACAACGCCCTCTCGGCCCTGACCCAGCTGCCCTACGGCCGCCTGGTGCAGGGCGAGGGCGTGATCGCCGCGATGACCGACGTGGTGCAGGAATGCGTCGCGGTGGCGAACGCCTCGGGTGTGTCGGTGCCCGACGACATCCGCGACACGGTGCTCGCCCTCAGCACCAGCATGGCCGACCAGCGCTCCTCCACGGCCCAGGACCTAGCCCGGGGCCGGCCCAGCGAGATCGACCACCTCAACGGCTATGTGGTGCGGAGAGGCGCGGCGCTGGGCATTCCGACGCCGGCGAACCGGATGCTGCACACGCTGGTCAAGCTCGCGGAGCGGCAAAATGAAAGCTGAGGGATCGGGTTGAGATCCGGCGCGGGGGGGCTGTCTGTTTCCAGCCGCTTGCAGAAAGATTTAGACCGACGCCGGTTCGCGCAGCTCGATCACCAGCTTTCGTCCAACAGCCTCTGCCGCTTTTTGTATGGTATCAATCTGAACAGCCATATTGGTTGGATCGAGCAGCCGGTCGAGCTGGCTACGGCTGGTTTTCATCTTCTTCGCCATCTGCGTTTTGGACATGTTCTGCGCTTCCATGGCCTGCTCGATCTGCCATGCCAGAACACGCTTGGTTGCCGCCGCGTAGATGTCTTCCTTGATTCCCGTTTCGTTGAGGAAGCTCTCAAAAGAAGATCCGATGCGTTCGCTCATCGCTAAAGCTCTTTCTGGCGCTTGGTGGCGATACGGATGTCGGACAACGGGGTCTTCTGCGTCTTCTTCACGAACCCGTGCAGTAGGACCATCTGACCCTGATGCATGACGAAGATGACTCGCCCAATCTTCCCGCCGGTCAGATCGCTGCGGACCTCCCAAAGCCCATTGCCGAGCGATTTGCAGGTCGGCATTCCGACAGGCCAGCCGAACTCGACGATCGCGATGTCAGTACCGACAATCGTCCGGTCTTCAGCCGACAGGCCAAGGATCCAGTCTCGCACCGGTTCGGTGCCAATGGTCGTCCTGTAGAATGAAGCGGGAACTTTTTTCTGCGTCACCGACGGGCCGTACCGTACGCGGTACATAGTGCCGTATACGGTACAAATCCGTCAAGCAATTTCGTGCCTGGTTTGGCTGGTTCCAGACATTGAGAATGAGCCGCTGACCCTTCGGCTCACTTCAGCCCATCACGCGCTCGCCGCGGCATTCGCCTTGCGCGTCGCGGCGGCCTTCTTGGCCGAGGCCGAGCGCTGTTCCGGTGTCCGGCTGGCGGCAGCCTTGCCGCCGGTGGCGCCGCCCTTGTGGGCCGCCGGGTGTCCCGTATCCTTGCCGCGGCCCGAGCCGCCCGGCTTCTTGCCGCCGCCGTCGTCCTTGTTGACGGTGGCCCAGGCGCGGGATTCCGCCTCCTTCTCCGGCACGCCGCGCGCCTCGTAGGACTCGGCAATGTGCTCGGCCTTGCGCTTCTGCTTGTCGGTGTATTTCGCCTTGTCTCCCTGCGCCATCGCGCCTCTCCTCACGCTCAGCCTACGCCGGTCGGACCGTCGAGGATCGCCCGCACGCGGCGGACCAGTTCCGTGCGCCGGTAAGGCTTGTTGAGAAGGTCAAACTCCGAACCGCCGATATCGGTTCGCTCCAAACTCGCCTCCGCGTAGCCCGTGGCGAGCAGGACCTTGAGCTTGGGTTGGCGGCGGCGCGCTTCCCGGGCGAGCAGCACGCCGTTCATGCCGCCGGGCATGATCAGGTCGGTGAACAGCAGGTCGATGCGCTCGCTGGAATCGAGGATCTCCAGCGCCTCCCGGGCATTGCCGGCCATCAGGGTGGTGTAGCCGAAATCCCGCAGGATGGTGCGAGCGAGCTCGGCCACGTCCTCGCGGTCGTCGACGATCAGGATCGTCTCGGTGCCCTGGCGGTCCACCGCCCGGTGCGAGACCTTGGTCGGGGCGTGCGCGTCGCCGTCGGTGGCCGGGAAGGACAGGCGCACGGTCGTGCCGGTGCCGACCGCGGACTCGATCTGGGCGGCGCCCCCCGATTGCTTGGCGAAGCCGTAGACCATCGACAGGCCGAGGCCGGTGCCCTTGCCCTCCTCCTTGGTGGTGAAGAACGGGTCCATCACCCGGGCGAGCACGGCGGGCGGGATGCCGGTGCCGGTATCCTGGATGGCGATGCTGACGTAGCGGCCGGGGCGGAGCGGCCCGATCTCGCCGCTCGACACGACCTCGGTGTTCTTGGTGGTGATCCGGACGGTGCCGCCCTCCGGCATCGCGTCGCGGGCGTTGATCAGCACGTTGAGGATCGCGACCTCGGCCTGGGTCGGGTCGACGCGGCAGTTCCAGAGGTCCTGGGCGAGATCTAGCTCGATCGTCACCACTTCGCCCACCGAGCGGGCGACCATCTCGCGCATCCCCTCGATCAGCGTGTTCAGGTTGACCGCGCGCCCGTCCAGCCGCTGCTTGCGGGCGAAGGCCAGGAGCTGCTGCGTCAGCGTCGTCGCGCGCTCGGCCGCCTGGCGGATGTTGTCGGTGGCGCGCCCCAGCCGGGCGCGGTCGGCATCCGGCTTCTCCAGCCCGGACGCCAGGATGTCGACATAGCCGACGATCACCTGCAGCAGGTTGTTGAAATCGTGCGCGATGCCGCCGGTCAGCTGGCCCAGCGCCTCCATCTTCTGCGCCTGGCCCAGCGCCTCCTCGGCGTCGCGGCGGCGCGAGACGTCGAGCTGCGAGCCGAAGAAATACACCAGCTCGCCGGCCGAATTGTACACCGGCGAGACGAACAGGGCGTTCCAGAAGCTCGAGCCGTTCTTGCGGTAGTTCAGGATCTCGGTCGCGAATTCGCGCTTCTCGGCGATCGCCGTGCGGATCTGGTCGACGGTCTCGCGGTCGGTCTCGGGCCCCTGCAGGAACCGGCAATTGCGCCCGACGAGCTCCTCCGGCGTGTAGCCGGTCATCGCCAGGAACGCGCGGTTGGCGAAGATGATCGGGTTGTCCGGCTGGCGCGGATCGGTGACGATCATCGGCATCCGGGTGGTTTCCACCGCGGCGAAGAAGATGTCGCTGGTGCGGTCGGAGACGTCGCTGGCCGCGCCGTCCTGGACCACGGCGCTCGGTCCGATCGGGGGTTTTTCGGGAGAGTCGGACATGCCGCGCGGTCTTGATTCTTTCGGACTTGGACGGAGCGGATGTCGGTTAGCGACCGACATCCGGCAGCGACTCTAGGGGGCCCATCGACGTTGTCGACGGCGCCAATGTCGCGCTTGCGGCGCGAAGCGCAGTCGTGGGCCGGCTAGGCCGCCGCCGTCCGGGCCGGGCCGGGCAAGGCCTTCACGGGCGCCGCGGCGACCCGCGTTGGCGCCGGCTCGCGGCAGGCGGTGAGGACTGCCGAGAGCGCCTCGTTCAGCGAGGTGACCAGAAAATCCGCCGAGGTCGCCCGGCGGAGGCGGTCCAGGGTGGCCGGGTCGCGCTCGCGCCAGAAGCCCACCAGGATGCGCACGCCCGGCACCGCTGCGCGGGCCTGCCGCACGGTGAAGCGGATCTGCGACAGGCTGACCGGCTCCAGATAGGAGAAGCAGATCAGCGCGAGGCCCTCCGGCTTCTCCGGCCGCTCGCCGGCGCGGATCGCGGCCATCGACAGGGTCTGCGAGGCGAGCCCGTGCCGGGCCAGGATCTGGCTGAGCATCAGCGTCGCCGCCTCGTCGAACGGGCCACGGCTCGACACGCACAGGACCGGCGTCTCGCTGCGCCAGGCCGGCGCCAGATCCTCGCGGGCGAGCACGATGCCGGCCACCTGCCGGTCCGGACCGATGGCCGCCAGAGCCGCGGCGGTCTCGGTGTCGGGCGAGCGCGCCGATCCGCGCCAGGTCCGCCGCGCCACCGGCGCGGTCCCGAGCCGCGCCACCACGGTGCGGATCGCGGCGCCGACCTCGTCCTGGCGGGCGCGGTCCAGGGTGCCGCGCGAGAGGTCCTCCTGCGCGAGCAGCAGGCCGGCAAGCGCCACCTCATCGTAATAGGTGACGAGGGCGCGCTCCTTGAGGAACTGCCAGCCCTGGTCGATCGCCTCGGCCGGGTCGCCCGCGAGCATGCGCTGATAGAAGATCTCCGGCGGCGCCAGGGCCGGCCGGTCGCCGAGCAGCACGTCGAGATACCAGAGCCGCTCGACATGCCGGCCGAGCACGACCAGGCAGACGGTGAGCGGGGTGGCTAGCACTAGGCCGATCGGCCCCCACAGGAAGGTCCAGATCGTGGCCGCCAGGATCACGGCGATCGGCGACAGCCCGGTCGAGTGGCCGTAGAGCAGCGGCTCGATCACGTGGCCGGCGATCGGCTCGACCACCAGGAACAGGGCCGCGGTGGCGATCACCATGGTCCAGCCGGGATCGACCGCGGCGGCGAGGATCAGCGGCAGCAGGGCGCTGATCGCGGCGCCGATATAGGGGACGAAGCGTAGGATCGCGGCGAGCACGCCGAACAGCGTCGGGCTCGGCACGCCGATCAGCCAGAGGCCGACCCCGATCACCACCCCGAAGGCGATGTTGAGGGCGAGCTGGGCCAGGAAGAACCGGCTGAGCCGGCTGGTCGCGTCGTCGATCGCCGCCGTGACCCGGCGCAGGTCCCCTGAGCCGCCCGCCAGCCGGATCGCCCGGTTCCGCAAATCCTCGCGCTGGAGCAGGATGAAGATCGTGAAGATCAGGATCAGCCCGGTGGTGGCCAGCGGGTGCAGGATCGGGCCCGCGAAAGTCTGAAACGTCTCGACGACGCTCGCCCGGGCGGGGCTGATCTCGACGGTGAGCGGGTGCGTGCGGGTTCCCGGCTCGCCCTTGACCTCGATGGCCGGGGGCGGCTGCAGCGTGGCGCTCAGGTCCTGGACCATGTCCACCATCCGCGACAGCGTCCCGGCTCCCGCGGTGGCGCCTCGCAGGTCCTTGATCTTGGTGCGCATCACCTGGGTGTAGCGCGGCAGGTCGGAGGCGAGCTGCGACGCCTCGGTGGCGATGAGGCTGCCGATCCCGAACAGGGCGCCGAACACGATCACGACGACTAGCAGGACCGCCGCCGCCCGCGGCACGCGGATCCGCCGGAGCACCCGCACCGCCGGCACCAGGACGAAGCTCAGCAGGATCGCCAGCGTCACCGGCACCAGGATCTCGCGCCCGAGATACAGGGCCGCCATGATCGACACGACGAGGAGCGTCGAAGCCAGCGCGACGATGACCGGCAGGCCCTGCTTGAGGCGCTGGGCGGTGACGGGATCCTCGCTCACGGGTACGCTCCACTCTTGATCGAACTCTGGGACATGGCCGCCCGCGGAAGCGGTGCGGTTCGGGGAGCCTGCCGTGCCGGCCGAGCTCAGCCCGCTTGCGCGGTCTCGCCCAGGGCGGCGCTGATCTGGCTGAGCAGCTTGGAGAAATCGACCGGCTTGGGATGGTAGTCGTCGCAGCCCGCCTGGATCGCCTTGTCCCGGTCCCCGGACATGGCGTGGGCGGTGAGCGCGATGATCGGGATCGCCCGCGTGTCGGATCCGGATTTCAGCGCCCGCGCCGCCGACCAGCCGTCGAGGATCGGCAGGTTCATGTCGAGCAGGATCACGTCGGGCTGGCCCGACCGGGCCTGCTGGACGCCGGCCTCGCCGTCATGGGCCAGGATCACCTCGTAGCCACGGCGCTTGAGGCGTCGGGACAGGAAGTCCCAGATCTCTTCATGGTCCTCGACCAACAGTATCTTCGCCATCAGAACTCGAATCCCCGGGTCGCGCTGAGCCGGCCGGCAGCCCAACGCGCGGCAACGCACAAACGCCCAACGTCCCTGCCGCGATTCCGGTCCCTGCGGAAGAGAGGTCCCCGTACAGAACGGCATCGGCCACGCCGGGATGTTCTGCCGGGCCGGATCGGCGCGCTGCACGATTGACCCGCCTCGCCCGCGGGACGAAGCGTGTCGCGCCGCGAGTCAGAGAATTCTGGAGGATCATCCATGACGCTTACGCCGGAGATCGCGTTCTATCACGCGCCCAATACGCGCTCGACCGGTGTCCGCGTGCTGTTGGAGGAACTGGGCGCGCCGCATCGCCTGCACGTGCTCAACATGCGGGCGGGCGAGCATCTCGGAGACGCCTATCGCGCGATCAACCCGATGGCGAAGGTGCCGGCGATCCGCCACGGCGAGGCGCTGGTGACCGAGCAGGCGGCGGTCTACCTGTATCTGGCCGACCTGTTCCCCGAGGCCGGCCTCGCGCCCGCCCTCACCGATCCCGCCCGGGGGACGTATCTGCGCTGGATGGTGTTCTACGGCTCCTGCTTCGAGCCCGCCGTCATCGATCGCCATCTCAAGCGCGAGCCCGGGCCGCGGGCCATGTCGGCCTATGCCGATTACGACAGCGTCATCGCGCGCATCACCGAGGCGCTGAAGCCGGGCCCGTACCTGCTGGGCGAGCGCTTCAGCGCCGCCGACATCCTGTGGGGCAGCGCGCTCGGCTGGACGATGGGCTTCGGCCTGGTCGCGCCCGATCCGGTTCTGTCGGCCTATGTCGCCCGTGTCCGCGGCCGCCCGGCCTTCCAGACCGTCGCGGCCGCGGATGCGAAGCTCGCCCAGGAACACGAGGCTGCGGCTGCCGGCGCGGCCTGACGATCAGACCCGCTCGGCCTCGGCCCAGATGCCGGTGCGCGCGAGTTGCGGCGCCGGCTCGGGCGCGCTCCAGCGCAGGGGAACGGAAGCCCGGCGCCGCCAGCCCCCCGTCACCGTGATGGACCAGGAGCGCTGCGCGCCGAGGAGGCCCGTCGCGCCCGTCCAGTCGATCTCGGTGCGCCCCTGCAGGACCAGCAGGTCGCCCCTGGCGAAGTCGAGGAACAGAAGCGCCGCCCGCGGCTCGCCGATCAGGTTGCCCAGGGTGTTGAAGTAAAGGTTGCCGGAGAAATCCGGCACCGTCAGCACGTCGCCGCGGCGCCGGACGAAGCCCGGCCGCCCGCCCCGATGCGAGATGTCGGCGCCGCCTTCCCGAAAGCCGTCCCGCGACCGGGTCGCCACGAACAGCGTGTCGGCGGCATCGATCAGCGCTCCGGCCTCCGGATCCAGCGCCGACAGGATCTCGGTCGGGCCCGGCTCGCGCCGCACCGGCTCGACCGCGCGCCGCTGGATGTATTGCGGGCAATTGCCGAAGCTCTGGTCCACCGCCACGGTCAGGCCGCCCCGGTCGCGGCTCACGATGCGGCCGTTGGCGCGGTTGCGCCGCCGTGTCGCCAGGTCGATGCCGAGGATCCCGGCCTCGGCACCCGGCACGAGAAACTCGGCCGCCGGATCGGCGGGGTCGAGCATCGCCGTGATGGCGAGATGCGTCGCGTCCGGGCTGTGCACGAAGCCGGGCGGCCCCGTCAGGAAGGTCGCGACCGGCGCGCTGGCGGCGTCCGCGGTCCCGATCAGGAGATAGGGGAGCCCCGCGAAGAACAGGCGGTGCTGATCGGGCATGAACGGCCGGATCGCCGGGGTCCCGCCCAGGATGTGCCCGGCCTGGGCCTGGGCGATGAGTTCGTCTGCGTGGAAATTGGCCATGGCGCACCTCACGCCTGTTCGGGGATGGCAGAGGCCGGCATCGGGATGAAGCCCGGCAGGGCCTCCACCCGGGCGATCCAGGCCCGCACGGCCGGGTAGGGCGCGAGCGAGACGCCGCCCTCGGGGGCGTGGGCGACGTAGGAATAGCAGGCGATGTCGGCGAGCGTCGCCCGCTCGGCGGCGAGATACCGGCGCTCTGCCAGATGCCCATCCATGAAGGTGAGGATCCGGGCCGCGGTCGCGTGGACCGCCGCCCGGTCGGCGGTCGCGCCGAACACCACCATCAGCCGGGCCAGGGCGGGCCCGGTGCGGACCTCGCCGGAGGCGATCGAGAGCCAGCGCTGGACTTCCGCGGCGGCCAACGGATCGGCCGGCATCCAGCCGTTCTCCGGCGCGTAGCGCGCGGCCAGGTAGACCAGGATCGCGTTGCTGTCGGGGATCACCGCCGCGCCATCGGTCAGGACCGGGATCTGGCCCAGCGGGTTGAGGCGCCGGAATGCGGAATCCGCGCGCTGCTCCGCGCTGGCCACCTCGACGAAGCGATAGGGCAGCCCCAGCAGGGACAGGAACAGTTCCGCGCGGTGCGAATGGCCCGAGAGGCGCAGGCCGTAGAGGGTCAGGTCGGGGTCGGACATGGTCGGGGTCTCCAGTGAGGCCCGAATATGGCTCTTGCAAAGGGCGGCGATAATCCGGAACCTGTGGCAGTCAGAATTTCAGCTTCTGAAATGATCCATGGACCGGCTGGACGAGCTCGCCCTCTTCGTCGCGATCATCGATGCCGGCAGCCTCGCCGGGGCTGCGCGCCGGTCGCGCCGCTCGGCCGCCGCCGCGACCCGAGCCTTGGCGAGCCTGGAGACGCGGGCCGGGACTCGGCTGGTGGAGCGCACGACCCGGCGCCTCGCCCCGACCCCGGCGGGCCTCGAACTGGCCGAGCGGGCACGCAGCCTGCTCGCGGGCTACGAGGCGGCCGTCTCCGGGGTGGCGGGCGACGCGGTGCGCGGCCTGGTGCGGGTCACGGCCCCGGTCCTGTTCGGGCGCAAGCACGTCGCGCCGATCGTGTCGGGCTTCCTCGACGCCTACGCGGAGGTGCAGGTCGAGCTGGTGCTGGCCGACCGCAACCTCGACCTGGTGGAGGAGGGCATCGACGTCGCCCTGCGGATCGGGCAGCTGGCGGAATCCCGCCTCGTGGCGCGGCGGGTCGGGCAGGTGCGCGAGGTCGTGGTGGCGAGCCCGAGCTACCTCGCGGCGCGGGGCACGCCCCGGACGCCCGCCGACTTGAGCGACCACGACACGATCCTGGGCATGGTCCGGGCCAATCTGCGCGAATGGCGCTTCGGGACCAACCGCGTGCGCCTGGCACCACGGCTGATCGTCAACGAGATCGAGGCGGCGCTGATCGCGGCCCGAGCCGGCCGGGGCATCGCCCGGGTGCTTTCTTACCAGACCGCCGAGGACATCGCCGCCGGTCGCCTCGTGCGCCTGCTCGCGGCCCACGAACCGCCGCCGATGCCGGTCCAGCTCGTGACCCCGAGCCAGGGGCTCCGGCCCGCCCGGGTGAACGCCTTCCTCGATTACGCCACCGAGGCCCTGCGGACATTGCCGGTGCTGCACGCGGATGAATCCGGGCGATAACCGGCATCAAGCGGCCCGATGTGGTCGGAAACGGGTCTTCGGCCCACCGTTCGGCATTGTCGCGGCCGGACTCTTGCTGAGGGATAGGCGGGCGCCCGTTCCGGCACGCGGTCGGGCACCCCGCCGCCCAGCTCGGACGGCGCCCCGATGCACGATCCCGGAGCCCGCCAGCCCATGCGCCTGCTCACCCCGATCCTCGCCGTGCTGCTCGCGATCCTACCCCCGGCGGCGCAGGCCGACCCGCTGACCGGCACCCTCAAGAAGATCAAGGACAGCAACCGGCTCGTGCTCGGCGTGCGCGATAGCTCACCGCCGTTCAGCTACCTGGACCAGAACCAGAAGGTCGTCGGCTTCGCGGTCGATATCTGCCGGACGATCGCCGACGCCGTGAAGCGTGAATTGAAGATGCCGGGGCTCGAGGTCGCGATGGAGTTCGTGAATTCCTCGTCCCGCATCCCGCTGATGACCAACAACACCACCGATCTCGAATGCGGTACCACGACCAACAACGCGGAGCGGAAGAAGCAGGTCGCCTTCACCAACACCCATTTCCTCACGGCGACCCGGTTCGTGTCCCGGAAGGACCAGAAGTTCGCCAGCCTGGATGATCTGCGCGGCAAGGTGGTCTCGTCGGTGGCCGGCTCGACCAACATCCTGATGCTGATCAAGGCCAACAACGAGCGCAAGCTCGGCATCACGGTGATCGCCGCCAAGGATGTGCCGGAGGCCTTCCTGATGGTCGAGACCGGCCGGGCGGCGGCCTTCGTGATGGACGACGTGCAACTCAGCGTCGTGGCAGCCCAGTCGAAGGATCCGGCGGCCTACGTGATCAGCCAGGAGACCCTGTCCGATCCGGAGCCCTACGGGATCATGCTGCGCCGGGACGACCCGGCCTTCAAGGCGGTGGTCGATAAGGCCACCGCGGATCTCTACCGCAGCCCCGCGATCATGACGATCTACGAGACTTGGTTCCTCAAGCCGGTGCCGCCGCGGGGGCTGACCTACAACATCCCCCTGTCCTCGGCGCTCCGCTGGGCGTTCGAGCATCCGAGCGACAATTCGGACCCGGCCTTCTACGTGCACTGATCCCGGTGGGGTTCCGCTTCGGGCAAGGAGATGCGATGCCGCATCGAGTTCCGCCCGCCTTGCGAATCCGCCCCATGCTCGACCGCCAAGAGCCGGCCCTCACGCCGCCCGCGACCCGCGCGCCGGAGCCGGCCGCCGGCTCGATCCCGCGCCTGATCGTCGTGCTGGCCTGCGCCGGGTTCGGCAGCACCTTCGCGCTGCGCTCGGTCGAGCCCCTGGTCGGCGTGCTGGCCCGGGACCTCGGCAGCGACGCGCATACGGTGGCGCTGCTCTCCACCGCCTTCGCGCTGCCCTACGCCTTCATCCAGCCGGTGCTCGGCCCGGTGGGCGACGCGCTCGGCAAGGAGCGGGTGATGAGCGTCTGCCTGGCGGTGCTCGCGGGCGCCCTCGTCCTGTGCAGCCTGGCCCCCAATATCGGCGCCCTGTTCGGCCTGCGGATGCTGGCGGGGGCGGCGGCGGGCGGCTGCATCCCGCTGTCGCTGGCGCTGCTGGGCGACCGGGTGCCGATGGACCGGCGGCAGGTGGCGATCGGGCGCTTCCTGGTGGCGGCGATCCTCGGGCAGCTCACCGGCTCGACCTTCGCGGGGCTGATCGAGGTCGCGATCGGCTGGCGCGGCGTGTTCGCCGTGACCGCACTGGTCGCCGCCATCGCCTGCGCCGCGACGGTGTTCGGCTTCGACCGGACCGGCCGCGCCCCCGCCCGCCGCCCGGCCTTCGGGCAGGCGGTGCGGCGCTACCGCACCATCCTGGCCAATCCGCGCGCCCGGATCCTGTTCTCGGCGGTGTTCATCGAGGCGATCGCGATCTTCGGCGTGTTCCCGCATCTCGCCCCGCTGATCGAGGCCCGCGGCGAGGGCGGCCCGCGCGAGGCCGGCCTGGTGCTCGCGGGCTTCGCCATCGGCGGCCTGCTCTACTCGGCCCTGGTCGGGCTGCTGGTGCGGCTGCTCGGCATGCCCCGGATGCTGATCGGCGGCGGGCTGATCTGCGGCGCCGCGCTCACCGTGGTCGGGCTGGCCGGAAGCTGGCAGGTCGATTGCGCGGCGCTCACCGCCATGGGGCTCGGCTTCTACATGCTGCACAACACCTTCCAGACCCAGGTGACCGAGGTCGCGCCGACCGCCCGCGCCTCCGCGGTGGCGCTGCACGCCTTCTCGTTCTTCTGCGGTCAGGCGCTCGGGGTCGCGGTCCTGGGCCAGGCGCTGCTGCAGCTCGGGCAGTTCGGGGCGCTCGCCGCCTGCGCGGTCACGATCCTGGCCCTCGGGATCGCCACCGCGGCGGCTCTCCAGCGGCCGGGCCCGAAGATCGCCTTCTCGGATTGACCGGGCCGCTCAGGGCCGCGCCATCGCCAGCGCCTTGAGGTCGAAGCCGGGATCGGCCGCCTGCTCCGGGGTGAGCCGCGTGCCCGCCGCCAGCAGGCGCCGGGCGATCATGTGGTCGGCGGCCCGGTCGACCGATTCCACGGCGCTCAAGGCTCCGTCCCGGAAGCGGAACACCGAGAATGCCGGGCTTAAGCCCCGGACCACGCTGGCATCGCCGGGCCCGGACAGGCCGGCGATCTGCAGCTTGTGCGGGCCCTGGTCGCTCCAGAACCACGGCAGCGCCCCGTAGGCCGCCGGCTTGCCGTTGAGCCGCGCGGCGAGGCAGCGGCCCTGATCGATGGCGTTCTGCACCGACTCGATCCGCACGGTGCCGTCGGGGCTGAGCCCGTGGGCGAACGGGCTCGGGAAGCGGACGCAATCGCCGATCGCCGAGATCGCCGGATCGGGCGTCGCCAGGAACGCGTCGACCCGCACCCCGTCCTCCGCCGGAAGACCGGCCTCCGCGGCGAGCTCCCGGTTCGGCAGCACGCCGATGCCGATCAGGATGAAGTCGGCGGGCAGCTCCCTTCCATCGGCCAGGGTGATGCCGGTGGCGCGGCCGTCCCGTCCGGTGACCGCGGTCACGCCGGCCCCGAACGCGAAGCGCACGCCCATCGCCTCATGGGCGCTGCGGAAGAACTGCGCGATCTCCGGCGAGACCGCCCGGGCCATCGGCCGGTCGGCCGCCTCCACGACGGTCACCGACAGGCCCCGGGCGGCGGCCACGGCGGCGAATTCCAGCCCGATGAAGCCGGCGCCGATCACCACGATCGCCCTGGCCTCGCCGAGCGCCGTCCGGAGCGCGTCGGCGTCTGCGAGGCCGCGCAATTGGCGCACGTTCGGGAAATCGGCCCCCGGCACCGGCAGCGGCCGGTTGCGGGCGCCGGTGGCCAGAACCAGGTGGTCGTAGGCGAGGCTCTGGCCGTCCGAGAGATGCAGGCTCCGCCCGGCCCGGTCGATCGCGACGGCCCGGATCCCCGGCCGGTGGGCGATGGCGTGCTCGGCGAAGAAGCCGGGCTGGCGCAGGAACAGGCCCTCGGCGTCGGTCTTGCCGGCGAGATAGGCCTTGGACAGGGGCGGTCGCTGGTAGGGCAGGGCGGTCTCGTCGCCGACCAGGGTGATCGGGTCCCGGAAGCCACCCTCGCGCAGGGAGGCGGCCAGCTGGAAGCCCGCCTGGCCGGCGCCGGCCACGACGATGCCGGCCGCGCTCATGCCTTGGCTCCGGCGGCGTCCGGCAGCGCCACGCCCGGCAGCATGCGGGCACCGTCGCTCATCAGGTAGGACCAGACCGCGGAGGCCGCCGGCCCCAGCACCTTGTCGGCCCGGCGCACCGCGTACCAGTCGCGCCGGATCGGCAGGCCCTTGACGTCGAGGAGGGCGAGGCGGCCGCTCTCGACCTCGGCCGCCACGGAATGCACCGACAGAAGCGCGATCCCGAGCCCGGCCATCACCGATTGCTTGATCGTCTCGTTGGAGCCGGTATCGATGTCGAGGAGCGCGCGCTTGACCAGGATGCCGCTCATGAACTCCTCGAAGACCGTGCGCGTGCCGGAGCCCTCTTCGCGGAAGAAGAACGGCTGGTCGGCCAGGTCTTCGCGGGACAGGCCGGTCCGGCCGGCGAGCGGGTGGCTGGGAGCGGCCACCAGCACCAGCGGGTGCGGGCCGAAGGTCGCGGCCTCGATCGGGAAGTCCCGGGGCGGGCGGCCCATCACGGCGAAGTCGATCTCGTAGCCGCGCAGGGCCTCGACGGTCTGGCCGCGGTTGCGCACCGACAGGCTGATCTCGACGCCCGGATGCTTCTTGACGAAGCCGGCGATCACCTGGGGCGCGAAGTACTTGGCCGTCGAGACGACGCCGAGCGCGACGCGCCCGCCTTCCGCGCCGCGCAGGGTCCGCAGCCGGTCGGTGCAGGTCTCCAGCACGGTGTTGATGCTGTCGATCGCCCAGAGCATCTCGCGGCCGGCATCGGTGGGCTTGAGGCCGCCCGGCGTCCGGTCGAACAGCAGCAGGCCGGCCTCCTCCTCGAGCTGCCGGATGCGCGCGTAGAGCGCGGCCGAGGTGACGTTCAGCTCCTGGGCCGCCCGGGTCATGGTACCCAGGCGGGCCACCGCCGCCACCGCCTGGAGCTGCTTGAGGGAGAGATTGCGCATGGCGGAGGTCTCGTTTTTTTTGTCCTATGACACAAGATCCCCCAGAAATCTTGAGCGTGGCGTCTCCGGTTCTTGTCGATCGGGGCGCGCCGCCCGCTATCATGGTGATAGAGGGGTCGCTACAGACCCGGCGCGGAACGCGCGATCCCGGCAGGCGGGATCCCAGCAGGAGAGATAGGCCGATGGCAATTTCAGCAGCGATCGGGACACCTCTCGAGACCTGCCTGGCGCAGGCGGTCGAGACCAACCCGGCGTTGAAGGATGCCGCCGCGGTGATCCGTGCGATCGCGGGCTCGGCGGTGGAGATCAGCGCCCTGATCGGGCGCGGTGCGCTCGGCGGCGACCTCGCGGCGGCGGGCGATCACAACAGCGACGGCGACGTGCAGAAGGCGCTCGACGTGATCGCGCACGAGAGCGTGACCGCCGCCCTGCAGGGCGCCCCCGTGGCCGAGGTCGCCTCCGAGGAGGCCGAGGAGGTGATGCGGCTTAACCCGGACGCGCCGCTGGCGGTGGCCATCGACCCGCTCGACGGCTCGTCCAACATCGGCGTCAACATGGCGGTGGGGATGATCTTCGGCATCCGCCCGTCGATCAAGGATCCGGCCAACCCGCTCGCCTCGTTCGCGACCCCCGGCACCGCCCAGATCGCCGCCGGCTTCGTGACCTACGGCCCGGCCACCGCGCTGATCCTGACCCTGGGCGACGGCACGCAATCCTACGTCCTCGACCGCGCCGAGGGCGTGTTCCGCCTGACCAGCCCGGCCATGTCGGTCCCGGCCTCGGCCAAGGAATACGCGATCAACGCCTCCAACGCCCGGCACTGGGACGCCCCGGTGAAGGCCTATATCGAGGATTGCCAGCGCGGCACCGAGGGGCCGCGCGACAAGGATTATAACATGCGCTGGCTCGCCTCGCTGGTGGCCGACATCCAGCGCGTGCTGACCCGGGGCGGCGTGTTCCTGTATCCGGGCGACGCCCGCAAGAACTACGCCCGCGGCCGCCTGCGGCTGCTCTACGAGGTCGCCCCGGTGGCGATGCTGGTCGAGCAGGCCGGCGGGGCCGCGACGGACGGCCAGACCCGCATCCTCGACCTGGTGGCCACCGGGATCCACGAGCGCGCGCCCCTGGTCTGCGGCTCCACCGAGGAGGTCGATTGCGTGGCCACCTACTATGCCGGCGGCAAGCCCGATGCCGGCCGCTCGCCGCTGTTCGGCCAGCGCGGGCTGATGCGGTCGTAGACGCAACGCAAAGTCCAGAACCATGTCGGCGCGGCACCCCATCATCTCGGTGACCGGCTCCTCCGGGGCCGGCACCACCTCGGTGCGCAACACCTTCGAGCAGATCTTCCGCCGGGAGGACGTGCGCGCGGTGTTCATCGAGGGCGACGGCTTCCACGCCTTCGACCGGGACACGATGCGGGCCATGATGGCGCGCGAGCCGACGCTGTCGCATTTCGCGCCCCGGGCGAACCTGCTGCCCGAGCTGGAGGCGGTGTTCCGCAGCTACGCCGAGAGCGGCACCGGTCGGACCCGCCACTACGCCCACGACCAGCACGACGCCCGGGCCTACGGCATCCCGGAGGGCAGCTTCTCCCCCTGGGAGGAGTTCCCGCCGGATTCCGACCTGCTGTTCTACGAGGGTCTGCACGGCTGCGTGGCCGACCCGGATGTCGACATCGCCCGCTACGCCGACCTGAAGATCGGCGTCGTGCCGGTGATCAACCTCGAATGGATCCAGAAGCTGCACCGGGACCGCTCGTTCCGGGGCTATTCCACGGATGCGGTGACCGACGTGATCCTGCGCCGGATGCCCGATTACGTGCAGACCATCTGCCCGCAATTCTCGTTTACGGACATCAACTTCCAGCGGGTTCCCACCGTCGACACCTCGAACCCGTTCATCGCCCGCTGGATCCCCACCGCCGACGAATCGATGGTGGTGATCCGGTTCAAGGATCCGAAGGGGATCGACTTCTCCTATCTCGTGTCGATGATCCACGACAGCTTCATGAGCCGGGCCAATTCCATCGTGATCCCGGGCGGCAAGCTCGATCTGGCCATGCAGCTGATCCTGACGCCGATGATCATGCAACTCGTGGAACGCCGCCGCCGTCTGGCGTGATTTTCTGGGATGGGGCCTCCCTGATTGCAGGGAGGGGGGCTCGCCTCCGTCGTTTCGGAATGACGCAGCCATGCAACTTGCACTTGGTCCTGCACTGATCTCTCAGCCAATCATTCCCCGCCGTCATTGCGAGCGCAGCGAAGCAACCCAGGGCAGCGTGCGCTCCCAAGACGTGGCGGATCACTGGGTTGCTTCGCTGCGCTCGCAATGACGATCCTGGCTACCGACAGAGCCGAGCCGGAGGCCGGGCATTGGGGGCTGGCGGGCGGGAAGGTCGACCTGTTCGAGCCTGTGGCCGACGCGGTGAAGCGCGAGGTCGCCGAGGAACTCGGCATCGGGATCGAGCCGGACAAGCACGACGGCCTGGACTGGTTCGCCCTGGAGGCGCCGCCCGAGCCCCTGACGCTGGCAGCGAAGACCGCCATCGCGCTCATCCGGCAGGGCCAAACGCGGGGGTAGGAACCGCCGGCGAGGCGACGTAAACGGGGCGAAACCTGTCGGCCTCTGTGCGCGCACGCCCGATCCCGGATATCCCATGCTGCCTCCCGTCATCGCCCCGTCGATCCTGTCCGCCGATTTCGCCCGCCTCGCGGAGGAGACCCGCGCGGTGGACGCGGCCGGGGCCGACTGGATCCATCTCGACGTGATGGATGGCCACTTCGTGCCCAACATCACCTTCGGCCCCCCGGTGGTGAAGGCATTGCGCCCGCACACGCAAAAATTCTTCGACGTGCACCTGATGATCGCGCCGGCCGACCCGTATCTCGCGGCCTTCGCGGAGGCCGGGGCCGACGGGATCACGGTCCATGCCGAGGCCGGGCCGCATATCCACCGCTCGCTCCAGACCATCCGCGACCTCGGCAAGCGCGCCGGCGTGGCGATCAACCCCGGCACCCCCGCCGCCCTGGTCGAGCCGGTGCTCGACATGGTCGATCTCGTGCTGGTGATGACCGTCAATCCCGGCTTCGGCGGGCAGAAATTCCTCAAGAGCACTATGGAGAGCGTCGCGCGGATCCGCGCCATGGTGGCCGGGCGCGACATCCGCATCCAGGTCGATGGCGGCATCGATGCCGAGACCGTGAAGGCGGCGAGCCGCGCCGGCGCCGACACGTTCGTGGCCGGCAACGCGGTCTTCAGCGGCGGTCCCGACGCCTATGCGGAGCGCATCGCGGCGATCCGGGCCGGCGCGGAGGGCGCCTCCGGCCGCGATCTCTCGTGCTGAAGGCGCTGATCTTCGACGTCGACGGCACGCTGGCCGAGACCGAGGACCTGCACCGGCAGGCCTTCAACCGCGCCTTCGCGGCGCTGGACCTGCCCTGGCGCTGGGACCCGGCGCTCTACGCCGACCTGCTCACCGTGATGGGCGGCAAGGAGCGGCTCAGCCACTACATCGATACGCGCCATCCCGGCGAGGCCGCGTCCTTCCACGCGCAGGCGCCCGAGATCCACGCCCGCAAGACGATCGCGTATGGCGACCTGATGGCCGAGACCGGGCTGCCCCTGCGCCCGGGGATCGCCCGGCTCATCGCCGAGGCCCGGGCTGGCGGACTCCGGCTGGCCATCGCCACCACCACCAGCCGGCCGAATGTCGATCGGCTGCTGGCGGCGAACTTTCCGGCCTCCGATGCGCCCTTCGCGGTGATCGCGGCCGGCGACGAGGCGGACCGCAAGAAGCCCGCCCCCGACGTCTTCCTGCTGGCGCTCGACCGTCTCGGCGTGCCGGCCTCGGAGGCGGTGGCCTTCGAGGATTCCGCCCCCGGCATCGCCTCGGCCCGCGCCGCCGGCCTGCCGGTCCTGGCGACCCGAAGCCGCTACACCGACAGCCATCGTCTCGACGGCGCCTTCTCGGCACTCTCCGACCTCGGCGAGCCCGGTCACCCGCACCGGCACCTGGCCGGGCTGGAATGGCCGGACCGGGTGGTGACGCTGGCCGCGCTGAGGGACTGGCACGCGGGATTGCGCTGAGGCGGCGATCCACCGGCTTGCACGGAACGCGATGCTTACGCCCCCCGAAGCTTGGCCGGGATCGCTCGAGCGGTTCGGTCATCTCCGGCATGGGCCGCCGAGCGCGAGGCCCGGATCGTAGCGGGGCAGGGGGAGACCCGAGCATCCGGCCGCGGCTTCGAGCCGTCATCGCCCGCTTTGCCGCGCGCTTCCGCACGCCCGAAGGTGGGCCGCCCGGATCCGGCTTGGTCCCGCGCGGGTTCCCGGCGACGCCGGATCGCAGAGCAAGGGTGGGCGAAAAGCCCCGCCCGACTCTCGGACGACAAGTTTCCAGCCTCCATCCGATCAATCATGAATGCCGGTTACCCGGATGCGTTTCTATATGAAGTTGTATCCCGATTGGCGTAGTGATAAGTTTTTGCGATATGGCGATCATTACTATCGGATGTCGAAAATAAAGTTGGATCACAAAATTCTAGACATGAGCTAAGCTTAGATTTATACGAAGGTATCTACTGAGACGGACGGCCGACCATGCCTAGAATAACGATTCGCATGCTTCTCATGGCGATCGTCTCGCTTGTCGGTCTTCTGGCTATCGTCCTGGCCGCCATGCAGGTCGGTGGAAACAGGAGGAAATCCGATATCGCGACGCAGGTCGCCCAGCACATGGCGATCGACCGCGATCTCTTCGCCAGCCTCAACCAGCTTCGGACCGAGCGCGGATGGACCAAGATCGCGCTTCTGGATGAAGCCGATGCCCTCCGCCTCCACCGGCAGACCGCCCTCGAGGGGCGCGCCGCGTTCGACACGGCCGTCAACGCGGCCCTGGCCGAGCTGGGCGACGTGCGCGACGGCGCCCTCAAGGCCAAGGGCGTCGACCTCCAGGGTCTCGTGGACGCGTGGCGGCGGTTGCGTCCGGCCGTGGACGCGGCCTTCAATGTGCCCGTCGCGGCGCGGGACCGGACCCTGGGCACCAAGCTGGACGAGCTCTGCGACCGCTTCCTGGCCGAGCTCGAAGCCGCATCCGACATGACCGAGCGGACGATCCAGGCGCTCGACCCCGCCTTCGGCAGCTTCATCGATGCCCGGGCGGCGACGTGGCTCTCACGGACGAGCAGCGGCCGGACCGCGTCCCTGGTCGGCGAGATCATGGCCAGCGGTCGTGTCCCCACGCCCGCGGATGCGGTCCGGTTGAATGCCGCCGAGACGGAGACCCTCACGGCCTGGCGGGTCGCCGAGCGCGTCATCGCGATCGGCGATTTCGCCGCTGCCGTGAAGGAGGCCTATGCCCGCGCGAAGGCGGCCCACGCCAATCCGCAATGGGTCCAGGTCCAGGCGTCGGTCGCGGCCGATTTCGCGGCCGGCCGCAAGATCTCGGTTCCGAGCGCGGACTGGGATGCAGGGATCTTCGGCCGCCAGAAGGCGGTCTCGGAGGCGGCGGCCGCGGTCATCGGCTCTGCCGTCGACAAGGCGCGGGCGGCCGCCGCCGAAGCCCGCCAGGACCTCGCCGTCGCCGTCACGGCGATCGTGGTCGCTGCCGGATTGGCCGTGCTGGCGATCCTGATCGTGCAGTTCCGTGTCGTCCGGCGGATCGTCGGCCTGGCGGCGGCCATGCGGCGCCTCGCCGACGGAGAGCTCGGGACGGAGGTGCCAGGCCTCGATCGCCGGGACGAGCTTGGGTCCATGGCCGGGGCCGTGCAGGTGTTCAAGGACAACCTGATCCGGACCAAGGCCCTGGAGGCGGAAACCGCCGAGGCCCGGCGCGTCGCCGAGGAGCAGCGCCGCGGGGCGATGCACCAGATGGCCGACGTGTTCGAGCAGGCCACCAGCGGAATCGTCGGTACGCTCTCGACCTCGGCCGGGGCGTTGCAGGCCACCGCGCAGACCATGGCATCCACCGCGGCCGACACGGCGGAACGCTCGACCACCGTCGCGGCCGCCGCCGAGCAGGCCGCGTCCAACGTGAACACGGTGGCGGCGGCCGCCGAGGAGCTGGGTGCCTCGGTGCAGGAGATCGGCCGGCAGGTCTCGGGCTCGGCCGATCTGGCCCGGACCGCGGTGGGCGAGGCCGACCACACGGCCGCGCTCGTCACCGCGCTCACGAAGAGCGTCGCCAAGATCGGCGAGGTGGTGGGCATGATCTCGGGCATCGCCGCGCAGACCAACCTGCTGGCGCTCAACGCCACGATCGAGGCGGCCCGGGCCGGGGAGGCCGGCAAGGGCTTCGCGGTGGTGGCATCCGAGGTCAAGGCGCTGGCCGACCAGACCGCCAAGGCCACCGACGAGATCGGCCATCAGATCGGCCAGGTCCAGGGCGCGACGGGCGAGGCCGTGACCGCGATCGGGCAGATCGCCGCCCGCATCCGGGAGATCAGCACGGTGTCCGCCTCGATCGCGGCGGCGGTGGAGGAGCAGGATGCGGCGACCCAGGAGATCGTCCGCAATGTCGGTCAGGCGGCCTCCGGCACCGGCGAGGTGACCCGCACTATCACGGGCGTGGCCGGGGCGGCGGAGAAGACCGGCGCGGCGGCGGGCAATGTCCTGGACTCGGCCTCCGAGCTGTCGCGCCAATCGGAGCGGCTCACCGCCGAGGTCGGGCGCTTCCTGGCGACTGTCCGGGCGGCCTGAGGCGGGATCCGCCCGCCGCGCCTGTCCGGAGGGCGTGCTGGAGCGCCTGCCGCAGAATTGCCCGGATGGTGCCCGGGGATCGGTCCGGTCGTCCCGGCGATTCGTCGGGTGCGACCGCAACGGCCCTCGTGCTTGGAGCGGACCCGATGCGGATCCTCGCCCCGCTCATCCTTCTCAGCATCGGCGCAGCGCAGGCGCAGGAGGCCGACCTCGACTGGCGGACTCCCGGCCTCGTCTGCCTCATCGACGTGCCGGCCGGCGACGCGACAGCTTCCGTCCCGCCGCCCGGCCAGAAGCGCGAAGACGGTGACCGCTTTCCGCGCTGCTTCTCCGGCACGCCCGGCATCTTCTGGCCCGCGTTCCACCGCTCGGGAGACCGGCATTCTTGAATGTCGGCTTTCGAGAAGGCGCCGGCCGATACGCGTGAGCCTTATGCGCCTGTTGCATACCTCTGGCCGCGGTTTCGTACGGAGCTGAACGTCCAGGAGCCGAAATATCCGGGACGTTGATCCCGCATTGATTCGCTGAATTTCAAATATTTATCCGCAATGATACAGACATACAAAACAAAAGACCTTTGTATTATAAATCGTTTTGGCAACCGCAAGTAAGAAAATCGTGGCCTTTCGTGCGACCGAGAGGTATGCATCTCGGTCGCTCAACTCTGGTGTTTGATCGTGCCTAGGCTTTCGCTTCGCTTTATCATTGTCGCGATTGTCGCGCTCGTCAGTGCCGTGGCGATCGGCCTGGCGGCCTCGCAACTGTTCAGAAGCAAGACGCGCTCGGATCTGGCAAATCAGGTCGCCGCCTATATGGCGATCGATCGCAATCTGTTCACGAGCCTGACGCAGCTCCGGATCGAGCGCGGCTGGAACATGACCGCGCTTCTCGAGGAGCCTCAGGACAACCGGGTCCATCGACAGACCGCCCGCGATGGCCGCCAGGCGTTCGACGCGGCGATCGACGGTGCGCTCACCGATCTGAACTGGATGCCCGATGCCGCCTTGCGGGCTCGGGGCGTCGAGCTGCAATCCTTCCTGGACACGTGGCGGCGGCTGCGCCCGGCCGTGGACCCGGCCCTCGATCAGCCCCTTGCAGCTCGCGATCCAGCCCTCCGCAAGCAGCTGGACGAGTTCGGCAACCGCTTCCTGATCGCGCTCGAAGCCGCGTCCGACGCCATCGAAAAGCAGATCCAAGCTCTCGATTCCGCGTTTGGAAGCTTCCTCGATGCCCGGGCCGCGATATGGCTCACGCGGACGAGCAGTGGCCGCAGCGCCGCCATCGTGAGTGCGCTCTTGGCGAGCGGTCGTGCCGCTACGCCTGCGGAAGCGTCGCAACTGAATGCTGCCGACACCCAGGCCCTGACGGCTTGGCAAGTTGCCGCGCGCACCATCGAGATCGGCGGCTTCGACGCAGCCGTGCGCGACACCTATGCCCGGGCCAACGATATCTATTTCGGCGGCCGCATGGCTGAACTCCGGAACGCGGTTGTCGCCGCCGTCTCGGAAGGGCGGAAGATCCCGGTTTCCAACGCGGCCTGGGATGGCGGGGTCGTCACAGGGCAGAAGGCCGTATCGGATGCGGCGATCGCGGTCATCGCGTCCGCGGTGGATAGGACCCGCGCGGCCGCCGCCGAGGCCCGGCAGGATCTCCTCGTCGCCGTCGCGGCCATCCTCCTCACGGTCGGGTTGGCGATAGCCGCGATCCTGACCGTGCAGTTCCGCGTGGTACGGCGGATCCTCGGTCTGGCGGCGGCCATGCGGCGCCTCGCCGACGGAGAGCTCGGGACGCAGGTGCCCGGCACGCAGCACGCGGACGAGCTCGGCTCCATGGCCGGGGCCGTACAGGTGTTCAAGGACAACCTGATCCGGACCAAGACCCTGGAGGCGGAAACCGCCGAGGCCCGGCGCGTCGCCGAGGAACAGCGCCGCGGGGCGATGCACCAGATGGCCGACGTGTTCGAGCAGGCCACGGGGGGAATCATCAGCGCGGTCTCGACCTCGGCCGGGGCGTTGCAGGCCACGGCGCAGACCATGGCATCCACCGCCGCCGACACGGCGGAACGCTCGACCACCGTCGCGGCCGCCGCCGAGCAGGCTGCGTCCAACGTGAGCACGGTGGCGGCGGCCGCCGAGGAACTGGGCTCTTCCGTCCAGATGATCGGCCGTCAGGTCTCGGATTCGGCCGATCTGGCTCAGGCCGCGGTGGGCGAGGCGGACCAGACCGCCGCGCTCGTGCGGACTCTGAGTGCGAGCGTCGCTAAGATCGGCGAGGTGGTGGGCATGATCTCGGGCATCGCCGCGCAGACCAACCTGCTGGCGCTCAACGCCACGATCGAGGCGGCCCGGGCCGGGGAGGCCGGCAAGGGCTTCGCGGTGGTGGCGTCCGAGGTCAAGGCGCTGGCCGACCAGACCGCCAAGGCCACCGACGAGATCGGCCATCAGATCGGCCAGGTGCAGGGTGCGACGGGCGAGGCGGTGACCGCGATCGGGCAGATCGCCGCCCGCATCCGGGAGATCAGCACCGTGTCCGCCTCGATCGCGGCGGCGGTGGAGGAGCAGGATGCGGCGACCCAGGAGATCGTCCGCAATGTCGGTCAGGCGGCCTCCGGCACCGGCGAGGTGACCCGCACCATCACGGGCGTGGCCGGTGCGGCGGAGAAGACCGGCGCGGCGGCGGGCGATGTCCTGGACTCGGCCTCCGAGCTGTCGCGCCAATCGGAGCGGCTCACCGCCGAGGTCGGGCGCTTCCTGGCGACTGTCCGGGCGGCCTGAGGCGGCATTGCCCGCATGGGTCGGAGGATCGCGCGGGCCGACGGGTGAAGCCGCCTAGTGCCGGCGCGCGTCGGGCCGCCCCTTGGCCTCGGTGGCGAACAGCATGGAGCCGGCCACCGCGCCGAGCAGCGTGGCGATTCCGAGCTTGAGCCAGCGGCGGTCGCTGGCCCGTGCGGTCGTCACGGGATGGGTGTGTTCGGTCCGGCTCGACATCGGGTTTCCAGCTGCGGATGTGCATCAACGTCCGGGGGACGCGATCTTTCCCCTGTCGTGACGATCAGCTGGCGCGTTGCTTCGTCGGAAGCCGGCGGCCTATAACGCGGCGACCTCACAGCCGCGACGGCGGGGTCCCTCAGGCCCGCCTTCGCCAACGAACAAAGTCTCACGCAACATGGCAGGCCATTCGCAGTTCAAGAACATCATGCACCGGAAGGGCCGGGTGGACGCGGTCCGCTCGAAGGTGTTCGGCAAGCTCGCCCGCGAAATTACCGTGGCGGCCAAGCTCGGCACGCCGGACCCGGCCATGAACCCGCGCCTGCGCGCCGCGATCATCGCGGCCCGCGCCGAGAACATGCCCAAGGACAATATCGAGCGCGCCATCAAGAAGGCCGCCGGTGCGGAGGGCGAGAACTACGAGGACATCCGCTACGAGGGCTACGGCCCCGGCGGCGCCGCGCTGATCGTCGAGGCGCAGACCGACAACCGCAACCGCACCGCCTCGGACGTGCGCTCGGCCTTCACCAAGTCCGGCGGCAGCCTCGCCGAAACCGGCGCCGTGGCGTTCATGTTCGACCGCGTCGGCGTGATCGGCTTCCCGGCGAGCGTGGCCGATGCCGACACGATGCTGGAGGCGGCGATCGAGGCGGGCGCTGACGACGTCAGCTCCAGCGAGGAGGGCCACGAGGTCGTCTGCGCGCAGGATTCCTACGGCGAGGTCGCCAAGGCCCTGGAGGCCCGATTCGGGGAGCCGACCCGCACCGGCCTGATCTGGAAGGCGCAGAACACGATCGATGTCGACGACGAGACCGGCGAGAAGCTGATCCGCCTGGTCGAGGTGATCGAGGACCAGGACGACGTGCAGCACGTCTACGTCAACTTCGCCCTGTCCGAGGCGCTGATGGCGAAGCTGGAAGGCTAAGCGCCCCGGTTCGCCAGCTCGGCGCCGAACCGCTCCTGCACGTAGGCGTCGAGCGAGAAGCTGTCGTCCGGCAGCTGGGCCATGAAGCGCTCGGCCACCTCGGTCAGGACCAGGTCCGGTTTCGCCCGGTCGATGTAGGACCAGTCGAGCGACGTGTTCCAGACGAAGTGGACCTCGCGGAACGTCTCCGCGAGCAGGATCGTCAGCATGTACGGCATGACGTGCGAGAACGAGTCGCCGAACAGCGCCAGGCGGCGCGGGTCGGTCGCTTTCGCGTTGCCGTAGACGACGTTGGCGCCGACATGGAGCGTGTGCAGCAGCCCGGCCTTCTCCCGCGCCTCGACGATCGGGCTGGCATAGGTCCGCACCGCATCCTGCTGGATCCGGTAGGCCCGGGACGGCGCCCGGCGGGGCGGGTCGAAGGCGCTGCCGAGGTCGCCATCGTGGTCGATCTGGGTGAAGGGCCGCTCGCGCAGATCCGCCCGCGGCTCCGTCCCGAAGGCCCGGCAGATCTCGGCATAGGCCAGGTAGCAGCCGTCGAAGCTCCAATGGGTGTCGGTCCGGCAATAGAGGTCGGATGCGTCGCGTGCGGCGCGCATTGGCGTGACCAGGTCGATGCAGGTCTCCCGCCAGCGCGTCCGCCGGCGCCAATCCGCGTAGAGGCCGGTGAGGCCCCGCCGCCAACGGCTGCCGAGCGGCGGCTCGGTGTGGAGCAGCCGGTAGGCCGGTGAGGCTTCCGGCGCGATGGCGATGCCGTCCAGGCGATCGTCGTAGATCAGCAGCTTGTCCGGCGCGACGACGTGGCGGTAGCGGATGCCGAGCGCGCGCAGCCGGCGCTCCCGGGTCGCGATCAGGCTGCGCCAGCTCCAGATCAGGTCGGTGGTCTCCTCCGGGCGCTCGAACTGCCCGAGGATGTCGTTGGTCCCGGTCTTCAGGAACAGCCAGCCGTCCCGCCCGACATGGATGTGATCGGTGTTGCTCGACGCCATGACGCACTCGGGAGGACGATCGGGAATTCGGCAGCAAGGCGCGGGATGCGGCCCCGGCCGCCGGACGGCAGGGTGACGGGCACTCGATATACGCAGCCGGCAGGTCCCGTCATGTCCGCCTCCGCCAAGCCCCTCCCCAACGCGGCCGGCACACCGCATAATGCGGCCATGGCCGCTCTCTCCACCGCCGCTTCCGAGGATGTTGAGCGCTGGGCGGCGCTCGCCGCCCGCGACGGGCGGGCGGATGGCCGCTTCGTCTACGCGGTCCGCACCACCGGCGTGTATTGCCGCCCGAGCTGCCCCTCCCGGGCGGCAAGGCCCGAGAACGTCACCTTCCACGCCACCTGCGCGGAGGCCGAGGCCGCGGGCTTCCGGCCCTGCCGGCGCTGCCGGCCGGACGAGCCCGGGCTGGCCGAGCGCCGGGCCGAGGCCGTGGCCAGGGCCTGCCGCCTGATCGACGCCGCGGAGACGATGCCGCCGCTGGCCGACCTCGCCCGCGCCGCGGGCCTGAGCGCCTTCCATTTCCACCGGGTGTTCAAGGCCGCCACCGGGGTCACCCCGAAGGCCTACGCGGCCGCCCGCCGGGCCGAGGCGCTGGCCGCCAGCCTGCCCAAGGCGGCCAGCGTGACGGAGGCGCTCTACGAGGCCGGCTACGGGACCGCGAGCCGGTTCTACGCGGAGGCCGCCGGGCGCCTCGGCATGGCGCCCGCCGCCTACCGCAAGGGCGGGCTCGGCATCCGCATCAGGTTCGGCGTCGGCGCCTGTTCCCTCGGGGCGATCCTGGTCGCCGCCACCGAGGCGGGGATCTGCGCGATCCTGCTCGGTGACGAGCCCGAGCCCCTGGTCCGCGACCTCCAGGATCGCTTCCCGGGGGCGGAGATCGAGGGCGGCGACCCAAAATTCGAGGCCTGGATGGCCCGGGTCATCGGCCTCGTCGAGGCGCCGGGCACCGGCCTCGACCTGCCCCTCGACATCCGCGGCACGGCGTTCCAGCAGCGCGTCTGGGCGGCGCTCCGGGCGATCCCGGTGGGTGCGACCGCCACCTACGCCGACATCGCCCGCGCCATCGGGGCGCCCACCGCCATGCGGGCCGTCGCCCAGGCCTGCGGGGCGAACCATCTGGCGGTGGCGATCCCGTGCCACCGGGTGGTCCGGTCGGACGGTGCCCTGTCGGGCTACCGCTGGGGCGTCGCACGCAAGCGCGCGTTGCTGACGCGGGAGGCCGGGGGCTGATCGCGCCGCTCAGCGCCGGCCACCCCCGCCGGGCGGGCCGCCGAAACCACCCGGTCCCCCGAACCCGCCGCCGGGGGCGCCCGGGCCCGGTCCCCCCGGAGGACCACCGAAGCCGCGGGGCGGGCCGAAACCGCCGGGGCCGTCCGTGCCCGGGATGCTGCCCGCGCCGGGGCGGGTGTCGATCGTGGGGCCGTGGGAATCGCCGAGGCCGCCGAACGGATTCCGGCCTCTGCCCGGCTCTGCGCCGAGCCGGCCGGGCCGCTCGCGGGGCATCTCCGGCAGGTCGGGCAGCTTCTGCAGGTCGAGGCGGTCGCGCTCGCGCTCGAACCGGGGCGATCCCGGCTGCCGGGACGGTTCGGAGGGGATCCGGTCGTCGACCCGGAGCCGCTCCAGGGTGAGGCCGCCATCCGGCGCGACGTCGGCAGTGAGCACCCCGTGCACGCTGCCCTGGCGCGGCACCCGCAGCCCGGCATAGCCCGACACGGCGAGGCCCGAACCGAGATCGAGGCCGGCGCCCGCATCGGCCCGGCCGATATAGGCCTCGATCGACACCCGCCGGAGGCCCGGCGGGAAGGGCAGCCCGACCTCCGGGGTGTTGGTCACGTCGAGGAGTCCGGGTTCGGTCACGCCGGTCACCATCGCGCGCCGGCCCGGGGGCAGGGCGTCGGCGCCCTTCAGGCGCAGGCCGCCGATCGCCAGGCCCCCGTCCGCGTCGCGCCGCACCGGCCCGGCGACGCGGTCGGGCCCGAAATTGCGCGGCTCGATCAGGCTCGCCACGATCACGCCGTCCGGCCGGCGCAGGCCGCTCACCGCCACCCGGGTGCCGGCTTGCCAATCGCCCGCGAGCCCGGTCGTGGCGACCCGCTGGCCGAGCACGATGATCTGCCCCGGGGCGACGGAATCCACCCGGCCGACAACCTCGCTGGTCACGTCGATGCGGCTTGTGCCGAGGCCGCCGCGCTCCGGCCGGGCGACGACCTGCACGACCTGGCCGATCTTCAGGTCCGCGGCCTTGGCGGGTTCCCCGTCGATCCGCACCTCGACCTCCGACGGGTAGGCGATCCGCAGGTCGTTGACGATGATGGAGCCGAACCGGCGGATCGTGCCGATCACCCCGGTGCCGCCGATGCCGCGGTCGCCCTCGCCGAGGGGGCCGTCCTTCGGCTCGTCGGTCATCTTCATGCCGGTGCCGCCGATCCCCTGATCGGGCGGGCTTTCCTGGGGCCGGGCGATTCCGGGCCGCAGGGTGGCGGCGCCCGCGAGCAGGCGCAGGACGAATCGGCGGTTCGGGAAGGATCGCACCGGCCGGCCTCTCAGCGCCCGTCCGCGGGCCGGGCCGGCGGTGCGGCCTCGGCGTAGACGTAGAGGCCGAAATTCCAGCGGTGCGGGCCGCCGGGATCGGTCGCGCAGGCGGCGTGTGCCTCGCGGTTGGCCTGCTGGAGGGCCGCCATGGCGATCTCGCGCGCCCGGGCCTCGAGCTGGGCGGCGAGTTCCTTGGACAGCCCGTCGTAATGCACGGCCCGCTCGAGGAAGCGCGGCGTGTCGCCGAGGATGTTGGCGACGCTCGCCGCGATATGGTCGTGCAGGTTGCGGCCGAAATAGTAGAGCTGCGGCTCGGCCCCGCCGTCCCCGCGCGGCACGTAGGCGGCCTCCGCCAGCACGATCCGGTCCTGGGCATCCGTGAAGGCGAGCCCGCGGTCCAACCACTCGTCGAGAACCGCCCGGGGGCGCAGGTCCCGGGTCACCCCGGCGACCAGGGCCTCAAAAGACGGCGCGCCCGCCTCGGCGGTGCGCGGCAGCGGCAGGGGCTGACCCTGCGGATCGGTGAAGGCCGGGTCGGCGATCCAGCGAGCGATGATCCGGCTCGTGCGCGAGACCACGGCCGGCACGGCGCTCACCGGCGCCCCGGCCCCGCGCAACCGGCGCACCTCCTTGCGGTGGATGCCGGTGAGCAGGGAGACGCGGCTGTCGGTCTGCTCCTTGCCGGGCAGGGCGAAGTCGTGCTCGGCCACGTTGACGTAGAGCTCGCGCAGCAGGTCGGTGAGCGCCGGGAAGGTGAGGCCGCGGGCAACGAGCAGGCGCACGAGCGGCCTTAGCAACCGCGCGAGCGGGGCGTGCAGGGCGGCGCCCTCCGGTCTGGTGTCGGCACTCTCGGACATGGGGCATCGTTAGCGGATGTGCCGTGGGAGACAATCCCACAGGCTGCGGATCCACGTGCGGGCGTCCTGATTTCCTATTGACGTGGGAATTTTGCACACGTAGCTTGGATGCGTGGTCAAATTTCCCACGTCACACAGGGGGCCAAGAGGATGCGGGTTGAGACGCGTAGGTTGGTCGCCGAACCCTTGCCGCCCCTGACGCTGCCGCGGACGATGTCCCGCCGGTCCCCTCGGATCGATCCGCTCCTGCGGCTCAGGCGCATCGCCTATCTCCTCGCCGCGCTCGGGCTGCCGGCCATCGGCATCGTGGCCGCGGATAAGGTCCACGGCCTCTGTGAAACGGGGTCGTTTCGGACCGCCGCGATCCCTCCGAGCGGGGGAGCGACGCTGGCCGGCGTCGTCGCGCGCCTCCGTGCTGCGGAGGCCGTGGTTGCGAAGGCGATAAGCACGGACATGCGATCCTGAGCATGACGCTTGAACATGTCGGCGATCGGGTCCGGCAGCCGCCCGCCTGCGGCGGCGGGCCGATCCTCGATCTCGCCCTCTGCCTGATCCTCGCCGTGATCGTCATGGGCCTTCTGCTGCTGGCTCTGTGAGCCGGCGCGTCGCAGGAACAACAGATTACAGCGCCGGCGCTCTCGACCATTACAGTGCCGGCAAACAGGATGCGGGCCGCGGGCAGGTCGAGACGGGTGCGAAATGCGGATTCAGGGCAGTAACCGTCACGACCGATCTTGACGGTATCGCTGCATTCGGTCGCTATGCGAGACGTTCGGCTTCGCGAATCCGTCCGCCGCCCGGGGATCCTCGGCGGGCCGGGAAGGCGGCCGCCGAATGCTGCGCCGCGGACGCGGCGCGGCGTCAGCAGGCAGACGCGACGCAGGATCGGCCGTGATTGTTCCTCGCCCCAAGGCCGTCGCGACGGCCCTGTTCGCCCTCGCACTCGCCGCCGGCGCCGCATCGGCGCAGGAGATCGTGCCGCCCGGGCCGTCCGGCCGGGGCGCGCTCCTGATCTACGGCAATTTCTGTGGGCCCGGGAATCGCGGCCCCGGCTATCCGCCGATCGACGCGCTCGACCGCGCCTGCGCGCATCACGATGCCTGCTGGCCCGACCCGGATTCGGGCCTGATGCCGAGCTGCGCCTGCAACCGCCGCCTCGAGGTCGAGGCGGGTCAGGTCGCCCGCGATCCGCGCGCGCGCGCCGAGACCCGGCAGGCGGCGCAGTTCATCGCGGATTTCGCGACCGCGCTTCCCTGCACCGAGGGTTCGTCGGCCCAGGCGCGCTGATCAGGCGGCGTCGGCCGGGTTGGCCGCCGCCTTGGGACCGCCCTTGGCGACGCCGACCAGGGCCGGCCGCAGCACGCGCTCGCCGATCACGTAGCCGGTCTGCACCACCTGCACGACGGTACCGGCCGGGACGTCGGGGTTCGGAACCTCGAACATCGCCTGGTGGCGGTTCGGATCGAACTTCTGGCCCTGCGGCTCGACGGGCTTCACCCCGTGGCGCTCCAGGGTCTTGACCAGGTCGCGCTGGGTCAGCTCGATCCCGTCGATCAGCCCCTTAAGGGCGCCGTCGGCCGAGGCCTTGGCGTCGGCCGGGACGCTCTCCAGGGCGCGGTGGATGTTGTCGGCCACGTTGAGCACGTCGCGGGCGAAGTTCGTGACCGCGTAGGCGCGGGCATCGGCGATCTCCCGCTCGGTGCGCCGGCGCAGATTCTCCATCTCGGCCAGCGTGCGCAGCATCCGGTCCTTCAACTCGTCGCGCTCGGCGGTCAGCAGGGCCAGGGCCTCGGCGACCGGATCGACGGACGCCCCCTCGGCGGGCTTGCCCGCAGGCGCGGTATCCTGGGCCGCGCTGGCACCGGCCTCGACCGTGGTCTGGCGCTGGTCATCCTGGGACATGTCGTTGCTCGTCATCACGTTTCAGTCGTCGACAGGGATGGGTGGGAGGTTATCGGATTCGGCGCTGATATCTGACCCGGAGCGGCCGAAATCAACCCGCACGCTCACGCCTCGCGCGGCGGCGGTGCGGCGACCAGGGCCTCCAGGCCCTCGGCCCTGAGCATGGCGACGTCGCCCGCGAACACGTCCAGCATCGCCTTCCGGATCGCGGCCTGGCGGTCGGGCTGCGTCACCCGGGTGCCGGTGAGATCGGTGACGTAGAAGACGTCCACCGCGCGCTCGCCGAAGGTCGCCACATGCGCCGAGGTGATGTTGAGCGAGAGCCGGCCGAACGCCGTGGTCAGCTCGTAGAGGAGGCCCGGCCGGTCGAGCCCGGTCACCTCCACCACGGTCTCGCGGGAGGACAGGGCGTTGTCGATCCCGACATCCGGCGGCACCAGGAAGGTCTTGGCCCGGGCGCTGGTCGGCGGGTGCTTGTCGGCCACGAGGTCGGCGATGCGGATCTCGCCCTTCAGGGCGCGCTCGATCGCCGCCGTGATGCGCTTGGTCCGGCGCAGCTCGTCGTCGTCGCGCTCGAAGGCCCGGGAGATGAAGATCGTGTCGAGGGCAAAGCCGTCGGTGGTGGTGAAGATCTGGGCGTCGACGATGTTGCTGCCCGCCGCCGCGCAGGCGCCGGTGATGATCGCGAGCAGGCGCGGGTGGTCCGGCGAGTAGATCGTGATCTCGGTCACCCCGCGCACCGGGTCGAGCGCCACGTCGGTGGCGCTGGTCCGGCCCTCGCTCAGCACGTCGCGCAGGAAGATCGCGTTCTTGATCTGCCGGGGGCTGTCGACCTTCAGCCAGTAGGCCTGGCCGTGGCGCGCCGCGTAGGCGTCGAACTCCTCGGAGGCCCAGCCGGGCAGCTGCTCGCGCAGGCTCATCTGCACGAGGCGCACCCGGTCGGTGCGGGCGATCTCGGAATGGCCGCCCGAGAGGAACACCTCGGTCTCGTCGTAGAGGGTGCGGACCAGGGTGCCCTTCCAGGCGGTCCACACGCCGGGGCCGACCGCACTGATGTCGGCCACGGTCAGGATGGTCAGGAGCTTGAGCCGCTCCAGGCTCTGCACCACCGAGGCGAAGCGCTCGATCGTCTTGGCGTCCGAGAGGTCGCGGCTCTGCGCGGTCATCGACATCAGCAGGTGATGCTCGACCAGCCAAGTCACGGTCTCGGTCTCGGCCTCGGTGAGGCCGAAGCGCGGGCAGAGCTTTTCCGCGATCGCGGCCCCGGCGATGGAGTGGTCCTCGGGCCGGCCCTTGGCGATGTCGTGCAGCAGGATCGCGACGTAGAGCGCCGTGCGGTTGTGGATCGTGTGCACGAGGCGCGAGACCAGCGGGTAGGCCTCCTCGGCGCGGCCCGATTCGATCGCCGCCAGGATGCCGACGGTGCGCAGCAGGTGCTCGTCCACCGTGAAGTGGTGGTACATGTTGAACTGCATCATCGCGACGATGCGGCCGAAATCCGGGATGAACCGGCCGAGCACGCCGGCCTCGTTCATCTCGCGCAGGGCCTCCTCGGGGGCGTTGCGCGAGGTCAGGATATCGATGAACAGCCGGTTGGCCTCCGGGTCCGCCCGCAGGGTCGGGGTGATGAGGCGCCGCGACCGGTTCGCCAGCCGCTTGGCATCCGGATGGATCGCCAGGTTGTGCCGGTCGGCCAGCCAGAACAGCCGGATCAGGTTGACCGGATCGCGCTCGAACGCGTCCTCGGCCCGCAGGTTGACCCGGCCGTGGTCGATCCAGAAATCCTCGGCCTCGATGGCGGTGGCGCGGAACCGGTCGCGGAACCGGCCGATCCAGCGGTCGAGCACGGGCGTGCGCTTGGCATGGCGCGCTTCCAGCTCGGCGCAGACGATGGCGGTGAGGTCGCCGACATCCTTGGCCACCCGGAAATACGCCTTCATGAAGCGCTCGACGCCGGACAGGCCGCCCCGCGCTTCGTAGCCGAAGCGCTCGGCGATCCGCGGCTGCAGGCCGAAGGACAGCCGCTCCTCCGAGCGCTTGGTGACGAAGTGCATGTGGCAGCGGACCCGCCACAGGAACTCCTCGCAGCGCTCGAACAGCGCGTATTCCTCCGGGGTGAACAGCCCGGCGCCCACGAGCTCGATCTGGTCGCGCACCCGGTAGGTGTACTTGGCGATCCAGAACAGCGTGTTCAGGTCGCGCAGGCCGCCCTTGCCGTCCTTGACGTTGGGCTCGACCAGGTAGCGCGAGGAGCCGGCCTTCGAGACCCGGGCGTCGCGCTCGCGCAGCTTCGCGTCCACGAACTCGGCGGCCGAGCCGACCACCAGCTCGGCGTCGAAACGCGTCACCAGCTCCTCGAACAGGATCCGCGTGCCGAACAGGTAGCGCGCCTCCAGGAGCGCGGTGCGGATCGTCATGTCCGCCTTAGCCTCGCGGAGGCATTCCTCCACGGAGCGGGTGGCGTGGCCGACCTTCAGCTTCAGGTCCCACAGGACGTAGAGCATCGCCTCGACGACGCTCTCGGACCAGGCGGTCTGCTTGTAGGGCAGCAGGAACAGCAGATCGATGTCGGAGCCCGGCGCCATCGTGCCCCGGCCGTAGCCGCCGGTGGCGACCACCGCGAGCTGCTCGCCGGTCGAGGGGTTGTCGTTGGGGTAGAGCTGCCGGACCACCGCGTCGTGGATCGTCCGCACCACGGCGTCGGTCAGATCCGACAAAGCCTGCGCGCAGCGGAGCCCGTTGCGGTCCTCGAGCAGCTGGGCCTCGGCGGCGCGATGGCCCTCCTCGATGACGCGGCGCAGCTCGGGCACGAGCAGGGCGCGCAGCTTGGTCGGCTCGCGGGCATCGCGGTCGAGGTTGTCGAGAACCGTTTGGAGGGCGGCGGCGGGATCGAACATGCCCCCCGTTAGCATGATATGCCTACGCCGCCAGCCGTGCGTCGAAGGACCGGCGCGCCGACGCGGAATGCCACCGCTATTCCGCGGCCGGGAGATTCAGGGCCAGCAGCCGCGCGGTGCGCGGGCGGCCGGTCGCCCCCGGCGCCGAGTCGTTGGCGCGCCGCCGTGCATCGGCGATGGCCGCGTGGACGCCGTCCACCGCCAGGATGAGCGCGCTCACCGTCCGGGCGTCGATGCTGCGCTCCCGGGCGTAGCAGACGACATCGGCCACGAGCCCGTCGGTCTCGACCGCGATGGCGTCGAGCTCGGCCGTGGTCGTGGCCGCCCGGACCTCGCGCATGATGTCGAGCAGGCGGTCGAGCACGATGTCGATCCGCTCCCGGCGCTTGCGCGCCAGCCGCTGGCCGATCCAGGCGATGCCGGAGCCGATCGTGCCGCCGAAGAAGGCGAGCAGGTAGATGTAATCCTCGTAGCGATCGAGGAAGGTCTGCTGCTCGCGCTCGAAATAGTCGACCGCGCCCGGATGGTTCGGCAGGCGCGCCGAGGTCGCCGCGACCGTGGTGTCGAAATCGGGCGCCTTCATCAGCTTGGCGGCCGGGGCCGCGGCGGCGAGCCGCGAGCGCCACTCGAACAGGTGCTGCGTCGCCGAGGCGATCGCGACCCGGCTCACCGAACCCCGCGCCATCAGTCGATAGGAGGCGCCGACGGTGCGGACCTCCTCGTCCGGGCGCTTCGGGCGGCCGCCGAAGGTCCCGGCCGGGATGGTCACCGCCTGCAATTCCGGGAAGCGCTGCAGGATCGCGTCCCCGTCCGGGATCGACACGAAGCCGATCTTGCGCTCGGGAGAGCCCAGCTCGATGGCCCGCACCACCGCGCCGGCGATCTTCGAGGCGGGGCTCGCGATCACCGCCACCGCGTCGACCCGCTTCTCGGCGATCGCGGCCGTGACCTCGCCGATCTTCAGCGGCACCACCTGCACGTGGCCGGCGGCGATCTCGGCCTCGGTCGCGGGATCGGCCTCCGGCGCCTCCGTCAGCGGGCTGTCCGGCAGGAGGTCGTAGAAGGAGAGCAGGTTGGTCAGGAACGGCAGGTCGGCGCCGTGGCGCACGACGACGCCGAGCCGCTTGCGGGCCAGCGCCGGGACGTCCTCGATCTCGGACGCCTCGGGCGCCGCGATCACCAGGGCCTCGTCGTGCAGGATCGCCAGGGTCAGGCCGTTCTCCGGCAGGAACACGTCCGGCCGCACCACCGCGAGGTCGGCGCGGTTGCGCTGGAGCGCCAGGGCGCTGTCGCGCACGTCGGCGAACCGGACGACCTTGAGCCGGACATCCTCACGGCTCCGGTCGAGAGCGCTGGCATAGGCCTCGATCAGGGCGGCCTCGGCGCCGTCCTGGGGGCCGACCGCGACCGTCAGCGTGGTCGGGCGCGACAGATAGACGATCCCGGCCGCGATCGCGGCCAGCCCGAAGGCCAACAGGACGAGGAGCCACTCGCGGCGCATCACGATCGTCGCCGCGGCGCGCAGGCGTCGCCGCCACGGGCCGTGGTTGAGATCCGGCGTAGGGCGTTGGTCCGGACCATGGCCGAGCCTGTCGCGTTGCGCGCGTTCCATCCCCAAGTCATGGAACGCAAACCTGTCGAGATCGTGAAGAACCGGTGAAACCCCCATTCGTTGCAGAGCCCGGGCCGAACGGCCGCCCCGCGAATAAGGACCGACCCGCCGAGCGTCGGCCGCCCGGCCCGGTCAGCCCGGCGTGGCTGCAGCGGGTCGCGCTCTACTATCTCGAGCGCTACAGCGCCTCGACCGAGATGCTGCGCCGGACCCTGGCGCGGCGGGTCGACAAGCGCGCGCGGCTGCGCGGCGAGGATCCGGCCCCCTTCGCCGAGCTGATTGACGCCACCGTGGCGCGGGCGGTCTCGGCCGGGCTGGTGGACGACGTCCGCTTCGCTGACATGCGCCTCGCCACCCTGCGACGCCGCGGCACGTCGAGCCGGGGCGCCGCGGCGAAGCTCGCCGCCAAGGGGGTGCCCCGCGACGTGGTCGAGGCGGCCATGCAGGCCGAGCGCGACGCGATCCCCGACGTGGAAGCCGCCGATATCGAGCTGCAGGCCGCCCGCGCCTACGCCAAGCGACGGCGCCTCGGGATGCACCGCAGGCCCGACACGCGGGCCCTGCATCGCGACCGCGACCTCGGCGCCCTGGCCCGGGCCGGCTTTTCCTACGACCTCGCCCGTCGCGTGGTCGATGCCGACCCGGACGAGGTGGAGTGATCCATCGGGTCTGGGTCTTGGACCGCTTCGGCGCTCTGCCGTCCGCGCTTCGGAAGCATGCGGACGACCTCCGGCACTGCGCTCACCGGCCGCAGTTCGGCCGGTTCCGAGTCGGTCATCTCGGGATTATGGAGGCGCCGCAGCCCAATCGTTCAGCGTGTAGCCGGGATCGAGGCGCTCCCGGGCGAAACTGCTGAGCGCCGATCAGACGGTGTTCGTCGATATCTGGATCAGCCCTACTGTATCGCGGGCAAGCTGATCCAATTGCCCCTGATCTTCACTTCTTTCGCCAGTTCGATCTTGACTGCACCCCAACGATTACTGAAGAATGACCTCATATTTATCGTCCCGGCGTGGATTTATGATACGGGTTTCGAACCAGTTGTCGTCAGCGCTCTCGGTCGGAGGATTGGCAACATAGGCCATGACCGGATTGTCGCCCGAGAAATCGATATGACCGCTCCCGAAAAAACAATTCGTTGACGGCCGAAAATCCGAGCGAAAAGACGCTGAGGTTTTAGAAAAACTGTCTCTTCTTTCATGGATGCTGCTGATGGGCTGATCAGCGTCGTAGCCTTTTGATGTCAGCGCACTTTTAAGCCCCTCTATATATTTCTCAGTTTGCTTATTCAATTCAGCTTCTAGTCGCTTGCGCTCGGCCGTAAAAATCGAGCGATCCGCATCAGAAATATCCTCGTCCCTCAGTTTCTTCCAGATATTGCTCAATGAAACTTCTACCGGATTCGTCGGTTCAATGGTCTTTGCTCTCCAGTGAAGACCATCAATGTCAAGGCTCTGAACAGCAATTTTGTAGCGGCAAGTCGGCAATCCGATTGCCAAAACAAACGTATTGGCTTGCCCCGCCTCGAATTCAGGAGGCTGTTGGTGGCCGCTGGTTGTAGTGTCCTCAGTATTATTCAGATAAAATACGATATTACCATTCGATAACTGGAACGATAGCGTGTTGGGATAGCAGGAATAAGGTAGAGCTTCAAAAGCGAGAACCATCTTCCTTGGCGTGAATGCGCTCCATGCCATAGGCTCTAACGAGCGATCGTCGCTCCTATCAAAAGCGACAATTGGCAGATATTCCTTAATTTCATATATATCGTTGCGAATTAATGGTTGAGAATATGAAACTGTTCCCTTCAACAATAACAGGGCAGAACAACAAATACCCGGACCATGTGCCCTCCCTGTTCGGGTCGCCTCGACTCTTTTCGCGGGGGAAGGCCCGCCTTTTCCTTGGCGGACCTTCACTCAATATGTAGACCAGAGGCTGGTTGCAGGGGCAGGATCAACACACCGGAAATACTATAGCTCCGGTGCTATTGTTCGCAAGAGCATTGGATCGATTATTGTCTTGCCTGCGTGATAAGTTTTATTGAGCGATATCCGTGGGCGCGATAGAGGGCCTTTTATATCGTACCTTAGACATAGGTCGTCGCACCTAAGCCGCGGTCGGTGAGGTCAGTTGGAGCTGGCGTTGAATCTTGGGTCGATGTTGAGCCGTTTCCGTCCCCATTCCCGACTCCGGCAGCAGGCGTTCCACCCCCTCCAACGCTTTCGCTGCCGTCGCTGCTACCGGATGAACCGCCAGGGCCAACTGAAATGTCACGCGAATTCACATCATCATCCACGCTTTGCGGCCGTAAAACACTGTCCTCATTGTTCGAGCGCGAACCCGTGTCCTGATATGCCCGGTTCGCCGCCGAAACGCTCTGACTACCGCCGTTACCCTGTTGGGATGGCGCTGTTGAGCCGTCCGTGCTGGCAAGGCTCAGGATTGCATCGCCCTGTCGGGGCGAGACAGTTTGCGCGGGGCGAGGATCGGCGGACGGATTGCTGGGCGCGGTTTTGACAGCGTCCGACCGATTATTGTCGGAGCTGACTACCGAGTCTGGGACGATGCGAGCTTGTAGGGCGGATGCCGGAACGATGGTGGCACTCATCAGACAACTCCTGTTCAAGCGACCCGGAGGACCGAGTCGAGTTCAAATATAGCCCCCAATTATGTAGAAGAATCCGCCGGACGCCAGCATCATGCTTGGTTTCGTCCATTTTTCGGCACCCATCAGGTGCCTCAGGCGAATTTTTTCGTCCACGAGACATAACAATGGAACGCGATGCCAAGGAATCAAGTGCGCGTCTGCTTTTTATAATTCCAATATTGATTCCGTAATTACTTAGTTATCATGTGTAAATTATTTATCTTTAATCCTTCAGGGCAAGTACTATACTAGCCGATACGTATTGTCCTGCCTCGGCATTCTGAGCAGGACGCCATGCGGAAACGAGCCAGGGGATTGCCTGCGCTCGGGGTGCGGCATCGCGGACGGGGGCCGGGCGCCGGTCGGCCTTGCCTCTTGAGGCCTCTCGTTCATTGTCTGTTCGATGGACGAGACCCTGGCCAAGAAACTGCGCATCCTGGCTGATGCCGCCAAATACGACGCCTCCTGCGCCTCCTCGGCGGCGCCGAAGCGCGCGGCCGGGAAGGATGGGCTGGGCTCCACCACCGGGGCGGGCATCTGCCACGCCTACACGCCGGATGGGCGCTGCGTCTCGCTGCTGAAGATCCTGCTGACCAATTGGTGCCTGTTCGACTGCGCCTATTGCATCAACCGGCGGTCCTCGAACGTCCGGCGGGCGAAATTTTCCGTCGAGGAGGTCGTGAACCTCACCCTCAATTTCTACCGGCGCAACTACATCGAGGGCTTGTTCCTGTCGTCCGGCATCATCAAGTCGCCGGATCACACGATGGAGCTGCTGACCCGGGTGGCGAAGTCGCTCCGGCGCGACCACGGCTTCGCCGGCTACATCCATCTCAAGTCGATCCCGGAGGCGAGCCCCTGGCTGATCGAGGAGGCCGGCCTCTACGCCGACCGGCTCTCGATCAATGTCGAGCTGCCCACCGAGGCGAGCCTGGAGCGGCTGGCCCCCGAGAAGGACGGCGCCGCGATCCAGAACGCCATGGCGCAGATCGGCGAGCGCATCGTCGAGGCCAAGGCCGAGAAGCGGCGCTTCTCCCCGGCCGGGCACTCGACCCAGGTGATCGTCGGGGCCGACGCCACCACCGACGAGGCGCTGATCCGCAAGAGCGCGCATCTCTACGGCAGCGTCGGCCTGAAGCGGGTCTATTATTCGGCTTTCAGCCCGATCCCGGACGGGTCGTCGATCCTGCCGCCGAAGCCGCCGCCGCTCCAGCGCGAGCATCGGCTCTACCAGGCCGACTGGCTGCTGCGGTACTACGAGTTCACCCCCGACGAGGTCGCCGACGCCTCGGACGGCGGCATGCTCGCCCTCGACATCGACCCGAAGCTCGCCTGGGCGCTCAAGCACCGCGAGAAATTCCCTGTCGACGTCAACAAGGCCGACCGGGAATGGCTGCTGCGGGTGCCGGGCCTCGGTGCCAAGGCGGTCGACAAGATCGTCAAGGCGCGCCGCCACGCGACCCTGCGCCTCGACGACGTCGCCCGGCTGACCTCCGGGCTGAAGCGCGCCCGCCCGTTCCTGATCGCCGCCGACCATCGCCCGGTGGGGCTGACCGACCGGCTCGACCTGCGCGAACGCCTGGTCGAGCCGGCCCGGCAGCTGAGCTTGTTCTGATGAGCGGCCTGCGTGCATTCCCTCCCCCCGCTGTGGGGGAGGGTGGTCCGCGAAGCGAGTCGGGGGAGGGGAGCGACGATGCCGGACAGGGCGCGACGATTGCTCCATCCACCACCGTCGCGCGGCCCCTCTCCCGACCCTCGCTCATGCGAGGCCCACCCACCCCTGCAGAGGGGGGAGGGACTGCGCACGCGCCGCAGAGCATCCTCCTGCGCCCCGGCGCCGATCTCGCCGGCTTCCGCGATGCCGCGCGCCGGCTCGTGGCGCAGGGCGTCCCGCCCGAGGCGGTGACGTGGTCGGTGACGGATTCGCCCAGCCTGTTCGGTGCCGAGACGGCTCAGGCGCCCGCCGGCCCGCTCGCCCTGCCCAAGGCCGTCGCCGGCCTGATCCCCCAGGTGATTCCCCATCGCGATCCGGAGCGCTACGGCCTGCTCTACGCCCTGATCTGGCGGGTCTGCCGGGGCGAGCGCCATCTGATGGAGGTCGGCAGCGATCCCCTGGTCCACCGCCTGCACCGGATGGCGAAGGCGATCGGGCGCGACCTGCACAAGATGCACGCCTTCCTGCGCTTCCGCCGCGCCGAGGATTCGGGGGGCGAGCATTTCGTGGCGTGGTTCGAGCCCGACCACCATATCCTGGAGGCGGCCGCGCCGTTCTTCGTCGCGCGCTTTCGCGGCATGCGCTGGTCGATCCTGACGCCCGACGGCTCGGCGCATTGGGATACCGAGACCCTGGCCTTCGGTCCGCCGGGGGACCGGGCTGCGCTGCCCGAGGGCGACGGCTTCGAGGCCGGCTGGCAGACCTATTACGAGAGCACGTTCAACCCGGCCCGCACCAACCTGAAGGCCATGCGGGCGGAGATGCCCAAGAAGTACTGGCGCAACATGCCCGAGACCGCCGCGATCCCCGCCCTCGTCCGGGCGGCGGCGGGACGGACCGAAGCCATGATCGAGAGGGAGCCGACCTTGCCCACACGCCGCGAACCCGCCCGCGCCGTCGCCGCCATGGCCGACCAGGACCCGAAGAGTCTCGACGCGCTGAACGCGATCATCAAGCGGACCGAGCCGCTGGTCCCGGGCGCCACGCAGGCGGTCCTCGGCGAGGGGCCGGTCGGCGCCACCATCGCCTTCGTGGGCGAGCAGCCGGGCGACCAGGAGGACCGGCAGGGCCGGCCCTTCGTCGGACCGGCGGGGCAGCTGCTCTCGCGCGCCATGGCGGAGGCCGGGATCGACCGGGAGGCGAGCTACCTCACGAACGCGGTGAAGCATTTCAAGTTCGAGGAGCGCGGCAAGCGCCGCATCCACCAGAAGCCGACGGCCGGCGAGGTCAGCCACTACCGCTGGTGGCTCGACCGGGAACTCGACTTCGTCGCCCCGAAGCTCGTGGTCGCGCTCGGCGCCACCGCGGTTCTGGCGCTCACCGGCAAGGCGGTCCCGATCACCCGGGCGCGCGGCCCGTTCCGGTTCGACCGGCTCGACAACCGCTTCCAGGGCTTCATCACCGTCCACCCGTCCTACCTGCTGCGCCTGCCCGACGAGGCCAAGGCGGAAGCCTACGCGGCCTTCGTGGACGACCTGCGCCGGGTGGAGGAGCTCGGACGCGAGCTGGCCGCGTGAGGGGCCGTCGCGGCTGAGTTCCGACAATCCGGCGGGAATGCAAGCAGTCAGGCTTGAGCCCTCACACCCCGTTTCTGTTAACCTGCCGGCCATCGCATCCGCACGGCCCCTCCGCCATGGACAGCCACGCCGCCCTCGCCATCCTGCGCGCCAACGAGGCTGAGCTGCGCCGTCGCGGCGTCCGGCACGCGGCCCTGTTCGGTTCCGTGGCCCGCGGCGAGGCCCGGGCGGACAGCGACCTCGACGTGATGATCGAGATCGATGCCCCTGTGGTGGGCGGCGTCTACGGGTATGTCGGGCTGTGCCGGTTCATCGGCGACCTGTTCCCGATCCGCGTCGATGTCGCCAACCGCGCGGGCTTGAAGGACCGGATCCGGGAGCGGGCCGAGCGCGATGCCCTTGTCGCCTTCTGAGCGCGACCGCGCCGCCTGCTCGGATATCGTCGCCAACGCGCAGCGGGCCGTCGCCTTCGTGGCCGGGTTCACATTTCCAACCTTCGCGGCGGACGACCGCACCCACTACGCCGTCGTGCGCTGCCTGGAGATCATCTCGGAGGCGAGCCGCCGGCTCAGCTCCGCCGCGAAGGCCCGGCATCCGGATGTGCCGTGGCGACTGATCGCGGGTGCGGGCAACGTCTACCGGCACGGCTACGACAGCGTGACTCTGGACATCGTCTGGCTCACCGTCCACGACGAACTGCCCGTTCTCGTCGCGGCCTGCCGTGCCGAGCTGGACCGCGCGCCCGAGCCCTGATCGCCCCGAGACGCCTTCGCCCATGACCGCCGAGATCGCCATCGCAAGTCCCAAGAAGGTCGGCCCGGGTGATCAGGTGATCCTGGTCGACGGCTCGTCGTTCATCTTCCGGGCCTATTTCCAGTCGATCAACCAGGACCAGAAGTACAATTCGCGGCCCTCGGACGGGCTGCCCACCGGCGCGGTGCGGCTGTTCTGCACCAAGATCGCGCAGTTCATCCAGGAGGGCGCGGCCGGCACGATGCCGACCCATCTCGGGATCGTCTTCGACAAGTCCGAGGGCTCGTTCCGCAAGGAGATGTTCCCGGACTACAAGGGGCACCGCCCCGACGCGCCCGACGACCTCAAGCGCCAGATGCCGCTGATGCGCGACGCGGTGCGCGCCTTCGGCCTGCACGCGGTGGAGCTGGAGCGCTACGAGGCGGACGACCTGATCGCCACCTACACCCGCCAGGCGGAGGCAAGGGGCGCGGGCGTCATCATCGTCTCCTCCGACAAGGACCTGATGCAGCTCGTGGGGCCGCTGGTCCGGTTCTACGATTTCGAATCCGGCGCCAAGGGCAAGGCCGGCTACCGGCCCGAGCGCAACCTCGATGTCGAGGCGATCATCGCCAAGTGGGAGGGGCTGCAGCCCAACCAGATCGGCGACGCCTTGGCGCTGATCGGCGACACCTCCGACAACGTCCCCGGCGTGCCCGGCATCGGGCTGAAGACCGCCGCCGCGCTGATCAAGGAGTTCGGCAGCCTCGACGCGCTGCTGGAGCGCGCGGGCGAGATCAAGCAGCCCAAGCGCCGCGAAACCCTGCTCGCCAATGTCGAGCAGGCCAAGCTCTCACGCAAGCTCGTGGCGCTGATGGAGGACGTGGCCGTCCCGGTGCCCCTCGACGACCTCGCCGTGCCCAAGCCCAACCCGGAGAAGCTTGTCGGCTTCCTCAAGGCGATGGAGTTCAACACCCTGACCCGCCGCATCGCCCAGATGCTGCATGTCGATCCCGAAGCGGTGAAGCCCGATCCGGCCCTGCTGCCGGGCGCCCGGCCCCACGGCTACCGGAACGGCGCCGGCGGCAGCGACGCGGTGCCGTTCTTCGGCGATTCCGTGCCGCCGGACCCGGAGACCGCGGCGGCCGGGGCCGAGCGGCCGCCGGGCGCCGCCCCGCCCGAGGGCGGCGAGGTCGATCCCTTCGCCGATCTCGACCTGCCGGACGCGCCGGCCAAGCCCCGGGCGCCGATCGAGGCGACGCCGGGCAACGTCGTCGCGGCCCGCGCCGCGGAGGCGGTGGCGCCGTTCGACACCGCCGCCTACGAGACCGTCGCGTCGCTGGAGCAGCTCGACGCCTGGATCGCCGAGGCCGAGGAGGCCGGGGTGGTCGCGGTCGATACCGAGACCGACGCGCTCGACGCGCACAAGTCCGGGCTCGTCGGCGTCTCGCTGGCGACCGCCACCGGCCGGGCCTGCTACATCCCGCTGGCCCATATCCAGGCCGCGAAGGTGCAGGCCGATTCCACCGACCTGTTCGGCGAGGGCGCGGCGGCCTCCGATGTCGCCGAGCCGGTGCCCGGCCAGATCCCGCTCGACGCGGCCATCGCCCGGCTGAAGCCGCTCCTCGAGAATCCCGGGGTGCTGAAGGTCGGCCAGAACCTGAAATACGATTGGGTCGTACTCGCCCGCTACGGCATCGAGATCACGCCGTTCGACGACACGATGCTGATCTCCTACGTGCTCGACGCCGGCAAGGGCGGCCACGGCATGGATGAGCTGGCCCGGCGCCATCTCGGCCACCAGCCGATCACCTTCACCGACGTGGCCGGCACCGGCCGCAACAAGGTCAGCTTCGACCGCGTCGCCATCGACAAGGCCACCGCCTACGCGGCCGAGGACGCGGACGTCACCCTGCGCCTGTGGCGGATGATGAAGCCGCGCCTCGTCGCCGAGCGGCGGGTCGCCGTCTACGAGACCCTGGAGCGGCCGCTCCTGCCGGTGATCGCCCGGATGGAGCAGCGCGGCATCCGGGTCGACCGCGAGATGCTGAGCCGGCTCTCGGGCGATTTCTCGCAGATCCTGGTCCGCCTGGAGGAGGAGATCCAGGAGGATGCCGGCGAGAAGTTCTCCGTCGGCTCGCCCAAGCAGATCGGCGACATCCTGTTCGGGAAGATGGGCCTGCCGGGGGCGAAGAAGACGCCGTCCGGGCAATGGGCGACGCCCGCCACGCTGCTCGAGGAACTGGCCCAGGCCGGGCATCCCCTGCCGAAAAAGATCCTCGAGTGGCGCCAGCTCTCGAAGCTGAAATCCACCTACACGGATGCCCTCCAGACCCATGCCGACCGGGAGACCGCCCGGGTCCACACCTCGTTCTCGCTGGCGGCCACGACGACGGGCCGCCTGTCCTCCTCCGAGCCGAACCTGCAGAACATCCCGATCCGCACCGAGGAGGGCCGCCGCATCCGCCGGGCCTTCGTGGCCGCGCCGGGCAACCGCCTGATCTCGGCGGATTACTCGCAGATCGAGCTGCGGCTCTTGGCCCACATGGCCGACATCCCGGAGCTGCGCAAAGCGTTCGCGGACGGCATCGACATCCACGCGGCAACAGCCTCGGCGATGTTCGGCGTGTCGCTCAAGGACATGACCCCCGACCTGCGGCGCCGGGCCAAGACCATCAATTTCGGCATCATCTACGGCATCTCGGCCTTCGGGCTGGCCGACCGGCTCGGCATCGGCCGGGAGGAGGCCTCGGCCTTCATCAAGCAGTATTTCGAGCAGTTCCCGGGCATCCGGGACTACATCGACAGCACGAAAAAGATCTGCCGGGACAAGGGCTACGTCACGACGCTGTTCGGCCGGGTCTGCCACTACCCGCAGATCCGCTCCAACAACCCGTCCGAGCGGGCCAGCGTCGAGCGCCAGGCGATCAACGCCCCGATCCAGGGCTCGGCCGCCGACATCATCCGCCGGGCGATGACCCGGATGGAGACCGCGCTCACCGCCCAGAAGCTAAAGGTCAGCATGCTGCTGCAGGTGCACGACGAGCTGGTCTTCGAGGCCGCCGAGGACGAGGTCGATCGGGCGATCCCGATCATCCGCGGCGTGATGGAGGAGGCGCCCGCGCCGGCCTTGACCCTCAAGGTGCCGCTGGTGGTGGAAGCCAACGCGGCGGAGAATTGGCAAGAGGCGCATTGAGGGGGTAAAGCCAAGACCGGCGCACGCGCTCTAGCCTGGCCTTGGCGTTGTCCGTCTCAAGTTGGTCTAGCGCGGCGTCTCGAAAAGTGGTTTTCGGCTCGCGAGATGACCCAAAACCGAAACGCCGACGCTTTTCCATGACCCGGATCGCCATCGCCCCGTGACCGATCCCCTGGCCTTCCTCGCCGGCGGCGGCGAAGCCGCGCGGATGATCCGCGCGCGCGACTGGTCCGGCCATCCGCTCGGCCCGCCGGAGACCTGGCGGGCGGAGTTCCGTTCCGCCCTGTCGCTGGTGCTCAACTCGCCGGAATCGATGATCCTGGCCTGGGGCCCGGATCTCCATTTCTTCTTCAACGACACGTATGTGCCCCTGCTCGGGCCGCGCCTGCCCTGGGCCATGGGCGCGCGGTTCGATGAGGTCTGGGCCGATGGCTGGGCGCAGGCCAAGCCGATCATCGACGCCGCCATGGACGGTCGGCCCGAGCGGTTCACCGACCTGCCGTGGCGGCTCGATAGCGACCGGGGCGCCCGGGAGACGTGGTGGACCTTCTCGTATTCGCGGGTGCTCGACGCGGACGGCAAGGTCGCGGGCCTGTTCATCCTCACCAACGAGACCACCGGCCGGGTCCTGTCCGACGCCGCCCTCACGGACAGCCAGGCCCGGCTGGAGACGGCACTCGCCGAGCTGCGCGACCTCAATGCCTCGCTGGCCCGGCAGGTCGAGGAGCGCACCGCCGACCGCAACGCCCTGTGGACCCTCTCGTCCGACATGATGCTGCGCTGCCTGTTCGACGGGACGATCACCGCGGTGAACCCGGCCTGGACGGAGGTGCTGGGCTGGCGCGCCGACGAGCTCGTCGGCACGAACCTGATCGACTTCGTCCACCCGGACGATCTCGGCCGCACCGCCGAGGGCGGGCGCCAGCTCGCCGAGGGGCGCAGCCAGGCGCGCTTCGACAACCGCTACCGCCACCGGGACGGCAGCTACCGCTGGATCACCTGGGCGGCGCGGCCCGGGGAGACGGTGATCAACGCGGTCGGGCGCGACTTCACCGCGGAGCGCGAGCGCGCCGACGCCCTGGCGGCCGCCGAGGAGGCCCTGCGCCAGTCGCAGAAGATGGAGGCGGTCGGCCAGCTCACCGGCGGCATCGCTCACGATTTCAACAACCTGCTGGCCGGCATCTCGGGCTCGCTGGAGCTGATCCAGACCAGGCTGGCCCAGGGCCGGCTCAAGGATGTGGACCGCTACATCAACGCCGCCCAGGGCGCGTCGAAGCGCGCCGCCGCCCTGACGCACCGCCTGCTCGCCTTCTCCCGCCGGCAGACCCTCGACCCCAAACCCACCGACGTGAACCGGCTGGTCGCCGGCCTGGAAGAGCTGATCCGGCGCACGGTCGGCCCGGCCGTGACGGTCGATGTGATCGCCGCCACGGGCCTGTGGCCGGCTCTGGTCGACCCGCCGCAGCTCGAGAACGCGCTGCTCAATCTGTGCATCAACGCCCGGGACGCGATGCCGGAGGGCGGGTCGATCATCATCGAGACCGCCAACACCGCGCTCGACGCGCGCGAGGCCCGGCAGCGCGACATGCCGCCGGGGCCGTATCTGCTGCTGCGCGTCACCGATACCGGCACCGGGATGGCGCCGGAGATCGTCGGCAAGGTGTTCGAGCCGTTCTTCACCACCAAGCCGCTCGGGCAGGGGACCGGCCTCGGCCTGTCGATGATCTACGGCTTCGCCCAGCAATCGGGCGGCCAGGTGCGGATCGTCTCGGAGCTCGGCCGGGGCACCAAGGTCTGCCTCTACCTGCCCCGCCATGGCGGCACCGTCGCGGAGGAGGATCCGCTGGCCGCCGCCGGGGCGCCGGCCCGGGCTGCGCCGGGGGAGACCGTGCTGGTGGTCGACGACGAGCCGACCGTGCGCATGCTGGTCACCGAAGTGCTGGAGGATCTGGGCTATACGGCGATCGAGGCCGCCGACAGCGTCGCCGGCCTCAAGGTGCTGCAATCCGACGTGCGCATCGACCTGCTGGTCAGCGATGTCGGGCTGCCCGGCGGCATGAACGGGCGGCAGATGGCCGAGGCCGGGCGGTCCACGCGCCCCGGCCTCAAGGTGCTGTTCATCACCGGCTACGCGGAGGCCGCCGTGCTCGGCAACGGCCAGCTCGACCCCGGCATGCAAGTGATCACCAAGCCGTTCGTGGTCGAGGTGCTGGGCGCGCGCATCCGCGAGATGATCGGGACGGCTTGACCCCGCCGCCGGTCCGGGCCTGAACAGAGCGAAAGACACCAACCGGGAGGACAGGATGCGGGCGCTGCTGTGCACGAGGCTCGACGGGCCGGAGCATCTGGAGATCGTGGAGCGCCCCGATCCGGTGCCGGGCCCCGGGCAGGCCCTGGTGCGGATCCGCCTCGCCGCCCTCAACTTCTTCGACACGCTGATCGTGGCCGGCCGCTACCAGGTGAAGCCGCCGCTGCCGTTCTCGCCCGGGGGCGAGGGCGTCGGCGTGGTCGAGGCGCTGGGGGAGGGGGCTGCGGGCGTTTCCGTCGGCGACCGGGTCATCGTCCATGCCGGCTCCGGCTGCTGCGCCGAACGGATCGCTGTCGACGCCGCCAAGCTGACCCCGGTGCCGGAGGCCGTGCCGGACGCGCAGGCCGCGGGGATCACCATCACGTACGGCACCTCGCTGCACGCGCTCGCCAACCGGGCGCGCATCCAGCCGGGCGAGTGGCTCGCCGTGCTCGGCGCCTCCGGGGGCGTCGGCCTCGCCGCGGTGGAGCTCGGCCGGCTGATGGGAGCCCGGGTGATCGCCTGCGCCTCGTCGGAGGAGAAGCTCGCGGTCGCCCGCGCCCACGGCGCCGAGGCGACGCTGGTCTACGACCCCGCGACCCTGAAGGACGCGCTGCGACGGATCAGCGGCGGCGGGGTCGACGTGGTCTACGATGCGGTCGGGGGCGATTACGCCGAGCCCGCCCTGCGGGCCCTGGCCTGGCGCGGCCGCTACCTCGTCATCGGCTTTGCCGCCGGCGGCATCCCGCGGCTGCCGCTCAACCTGATGCTCCTGAAGGAGCTCGACGTGCAGGGCGTCCATTGGGGCGCCTTCCTCGACCGCGAGCCGGAGGCGCACCGGGCCGACCAGCGCCGCCTGCTGGCCTGGGTCGCCGAGGGCAAGCTCACCGCGCAGGTCCATGGCACCTACGCGCTGGCCGACTTCCAGGAGGCCTTCGGGTTGCTCACCCGCCGGGCGGCGGTGGGCAAGGTGCTGTTGCAGCCCTGATCCGGCGGGGGCGTTGCCCCGCTCCAGATGTCAGTCGGCCGGCGCGAAAGATCTTCCGCGGTCTTCCGCGCCGATCCGCCGTGCTTTTGAGATGGGGCGTCGAAATTTAAACTCTTTTTGTCATCCCGACGCGCTAAGGTTCAATGCGGCGACGTGGGATGGAGGGTAGAATGCAGTGGGCGCGTAGTATTGCCATTCGATTGTTTCTTGTATCGTTTGTTGGCTTCGTTCTTCTGATCGTCAATTCGCTGACCAATATTCTGAGCATTCACGACGTGCATGAGTCGGCCCGGGAGATGCGGGAGGTCTGGAACGTCAAGAATCACGAGCTGGACGATCTCCAGTTCCTGGCGCTCCGGTACCACACGACGACGATCCGCAAGGTGATCGCCGAGGACAGCGCCGAAAACCGCGACCTCGACGCCGAGTTCACCGAGATGGATGCGGCCATTCCCGAGAAGTTCAAGCAGTACCGGTCCCATCTCGGATCCGCCGACGAGACCGCCCTGTGGAACGCCTTCGAGGCGCGGTGGCAGGCCTATCTCGCCGCCCGCGAACCCATCATGGCGGCGCTCAAGCGCGGTGACCGCAACGCCGCCCGCGACGCCATCGCGCCGGCCCGCACGCCCCTGGTCAACGTCTTCGGGGCGCTGTCGGACCTGGCCAAGGTCAATGCCGCGGGCACGCAGGCCGCGACGCGGCGCGCCGAGGACGCCTACAGGACCGCCTGGACCGTGACGGCCGCCCTGCTGGTCGCCGGCCTGGCCGCGACGGCCGGAGCCCTCCTGCTGATCCTGCGCGGCGTCGCCCGCCCGATCCGGTCCATGACCGCGATCATGGCCAGGCTGGCGGCGCAGGACCTGTCCGTCGCCGTTCCCTATGCCGGGCGGCGGGACGAGATCGGCGCCATGGCGGCCTCCGTCCAGGTCTTCAAGGACGGCCTGATCCGGGCCCGCGCGCTGGAGGCGGAGACCACCCAGGCAAGGCAGGCTGCCGAGGAGCAGCGCAAGACCGGCATGCGCCAGATCGCGGACGCCTTCGAGGGCGCGGTGGGCGGCATCATCGGGACGGTGTCGGGGGCGGCGGCGGCTTTGCAGACCACCGCCACGACGATGACCAAAACCGCCTCCGGCACCGCCAGCCAATCCCTGCGGGTGGCGAGTGCGGCCCAGCTGGCCGCCGCCAACGTCAACACCGCGGCTTCGGCCGCCGAGGAACTCGAGACCTCCGTCCAGGAGATCGGCCGCCAGGTCTCGAACGCGGCGGCGCTGACCCAGGCCGCCGTCGAGGACGCGGCGTCGACGGCGCATCTGGTGCAGGAGCTCAGCGGCGCCGCCGCCCGGATCGGCGACGTCGTGACGATGATCACGACCATCGCCGGCCAGACCAACCTGCTGGCGCTCAACGCCACGATCGAGGCGGCGCGCGCCGGCGAGGCCGGCCGCGGCTTCGCCGTGGTCGCCGCCGAGGTGAAGGAACTGGCGAGCCAGACCGCGAAGGCCACCGACGAGATCGGCGGCCATATCGGGCGGATCCAGGCCTCCACCGACGACGCCGTCTCGGCGATCGGCCGGATCGGCGGGCGGATCCAGGAGATCAGCGCGGTGGCGACCCTGATCGCCGCCGCCGTCGAGGAGCAGGGGGCCGCGACCCAGGAGATCGCCCGCAACGTCACCGAGGCGGCCTCGAGCGCCGGCGAGGTGACGAGCAGCATCTCCGGGGTCGCGGACGCCGCCAACGAGACCGGGGCGGCGGCCGACCAGGTGCTCAGCTCGGCGTCCGAGCTGTCGCTGCGCTCCGAGCATCTCCGGAGCGAGGTGACGCATTTCCTCGCGACGGTGCGCGCCGCCTAGAGCCGGTCCCGAGCGCGTTGCCATCGGGCTCGGCTCCGAGTCCGCGATCGCAACGCGCGCTCGCTTACGCCGAACCGATACCCGCCTCGGCGGCCCGCGCTCTGAGCGGCCCCGTTCAGATCAGCTTGCGCGCCTTGGCCAGGCCGACCAGGTCGGCCTGGGGGCGCGCGCCGATATGCTGGATCACCTCGGCGGCCGCCAGCGCGCCGAGGCGGGCGCTGGTGACGTTGTCGAGGCCGCGGGCATGGCCGGCCAGGAACCCGGCCGCGAACAGGTCGCCGGCCCCGGTCGTGTCCAGCACCTCGCGGACGGGGCTCGCCTCCACCGACCGGACCTCGCCGCCCTGCACCACCAGGGCGCCCTCCGACGAGCGGGTGACCAGGCCGAGCAGGTGCCGGCCCCGGGCGTTGCGCTCGTCGCGGAGCGCGGCCACGGCGGCCTCGGGATCGTCGGTCTGGTAGAGGCTCTGCAGCTCGCCGATATTGGCGAACAGGATGTCGATGCTGCCGTCGCGCACCAGCCCCAGGAACTCGTCCCGGTAGCGGCCGACGCAGAACGCGTCCGACAGGGTCAGCGCCACCGCATTGCCGGCCTGGTGGGCGATCTGGACCGCCTTGCGGAACGCGTCCTTGGCGGCCGGCGGGTCCCACAGATAGCCTTCGAGGTAGACCACCCGGGCCGAGGCCACGAGCGCCCGGTCCACGTCCTCGGGCTTCAGCCCCTGGCAGGCGCCGAGATAGGTGCTCATCGTGCGCTCGCCGTCCGGCGTCACCAGCACGAAGCAGCGGGCCGTGGCCGGCCCCTCGCTCGCCGGCGGCACCGTGAAGCCGACGCCCGTGGCCTTGAGGTCGTGGCCGAACAGGCCGCCGAGCTCGTCGTTCCGCACCTTGCCGACGAAGCCGGTCTTGGCGCCGAGCAGAGCCGCGCCCACCGCGGTGTTCGCCCCCGAGCCGCCCGAGACGATCGTGGCCGGGCCCATCGCGGCGAACAAAGCCTCCGCCCGCTCCTCGTCGATCAGCTGCATCGCGCCCTTGGTCACCCCCTGGGCGTCCAGGAAGGCGTCGTCCGTGCGGGCGATCACGTCGACGATGGCGTTGCCGAGCACGAGGAGATCGAGGGGTGTGGTCATCCAGGCGTCCTGATTCGCGGTTGCGCCGCTGTGACATCCGCCTCGGATCGGATCAAGCCGTGGGATCTGCGGGGGGCGGGAGATCGGCAAACAGCTCGGCGACGGACAAGCTCAGGCCGGGTGGGGTCAGAGCGAGTTGTCCCTCGCTGGCGATGCGGGTCTCGATCAGCCCTTCGGTGCCGCGCGCATGGTGGATCACGAGGCGCTTGACCGGGTCGATCATCAGATAGTGCGCGACGCTGGCGACGCTGAAATAGCCGGAAAGCTTGCGGCCGGAATCAACCGCGACGGTGCTGGGCGACAAAACCTCGACGACAATGACGGGATTCGGGATCTCGGTCGCGTCCGGGTCCGCACGCGCACCGCAATAGACCAGGGCGTCGGGCTCGAAGACCGTCGTGTCATCGATGCGGACGCTCATTCCATCCGGTAGCGCGCGACAGGGAAACTGAGTCCGGTTCAGGGCGGATCGGAGCGCGAGGTAGACCGAAGCCTTGACCTCCGCGTGCCGAACCCACTCCGGCGACATCGCCACAACTTGGCCTTCGACCAGCTCGTAGCGCCCTGGCTGGCCCTCGGCCCAGACCAGGAACTCGTCGACCGTCATCCGGGGTTTCGGCTGTGCGACCATGCCGTCAGGCTAACACGATTCGCATGCGTGCGGACCGCGCCTCACCCCGCGATCTTCTCCAAGGCCACATCCCGGGTGCGGGGCCCGAGAAGCCCGACGAGCGACCCGGCCGCCAGCATCGCCGCGGAGATGAACAGGAACACCCCTGGGGTGCCGGCCTCGCGCAGCACGAAGGCGATGACGAACCCCGTAAAAATCGCGGAGAAGCGGCTCCAGGAATAGACGAAGCCCACCGCCCGGGCCCGGATGCCGGTGGGGAACAGCTCGGCCTGGTAGGCGTGGAAGCTGTAGGACATCACGTTGGAGGCCAGCGTCAGCCCGATCCCGAGCGCGACGATCACCGACACGTCCCGGGTCTGCGCGAAGGCCAGACCGCAGGCGATGTAGACCAGCGCGGCGGCGACGATGACGTGCTTGCGCTCGAACCGGTCGGCGATGGCGAGCCCGATCAGCGGGCCCACCGGGGCGGCCAGCGCGATCAGCGCCGTGTAGGCGAGGCTCGACGTGATGGTGATGCCCTGCGCCACCAGCAGCGTCGGCACCCAATTAGCGAAGCCGTAGAAGCCCACCGTCTGGAAGACGTTGAAGCCGGCCATCATCAGCGCCCGGCGGCGATAGGGCGCCACCCACAGGTCGCCGTAGGCGCCCCGCCGCTCAACCCGCTCCGGTGCTGCGGGCGGCGGCAGGGGGCGGCCGTATTCGGCGGCGACCTGGCCTTCGAGGCGCCGCAGGACCACGTCGGCCTCCGCGAGCCGCCCGCGCTCGACCAGCCAGCGCGGGCTCTCCGGCAGGCCGGCGCGCAGCCACCAGACCCCGATTGCCGCGGTGGCGCCGATCAGCACGACCCAGCGCCAGCCATCGATGCCCAGCGGTGCCGTCGGGATCAGCAGGTAGGACAGGAAGGCCACCACCGGCACGGCGGTGAAGCCGATGCCCTGGCACAGGGCGAAGGCGCGGCCGCGGATCCCCTTCGGCACCAGCTCCGAGAGGTAGCTGCCGATGGTCACCATCTCGAGGCCGAGGCCGATGCCGGCGATCAGCCGCCAGAGATTGAGCCCGAACGCGTCGGTCTGGCAGGCCATCACCACGTTGGCGGCCGTGTAGGACAGGAGCGACCAGGTGAAGATCGCCCGACGGCCGAACCGATCGGCGAGCCAGCCGCAGATCAGGGTGCCGATGAACAGCCCCGTGAACAGGGCCGCCACGAAGCTCGCCACGCCGCTGGCGCCGAACAGCCCGGGCGTGGTCGGCGTGAGGATCCCGGCCTTCACGAGGCCCGGGGCGACGTAGCCGGTGAACAGCAGGTCGTAGAGTTCGAAGAAGAAGCCGAGGCCGAGCAGAGCCACGAGGCGCCAGATCGTCCGCGTCGGCGGCAGGCGGTCGAGGCGGGCCAGGATGGCGCCGGGCTCCAGGGCGGGTCCGTCAGGCTGCGCGATCCGTGTCGTCGCCATCCGCCCGCGCCTCCCGTACCCAGCCCTGTCGCTTATGTGCTCGCCACTGCCTTGGAACTGTCACGCCTGCAAGGGTTCGTTGGTGCACAGGCAGGGCGAGCGTGTCCGAGCCAAGCCGGGATTGGCCGTTTCGACGGGCGAGGGGCATCCCGGATAGCATACGACGCGTTCCTCGAAGATCGTGGGCGGTGGCCGTTCGCCGGATGACGTTGCATCGGCGTTTCGAGGCGACGGCGAGATCCGAAAGGCTCTGCTGCGCAACTGCTCCCTCGCGACACGGGACCCGTCCGAGGGCGGGTCTGGGCCTCACCGGAGCCGCTCCGACCCAAACCTTCATCCTGAGGTGCCGAAGCGAAGGCCTCGAAGGAGGCCTCCAGGGATCGCGCGGCCGGCTTGAGGGCTCCTTCGAGGCCGCTTCGCGGCCCCTCAGGATGAGGGGATTGGTCCTTTGGCTCGCGGGAGCCGTCCGCGTGGATCTCGCAGAGACGGTGGCGCGCTGAAGCCAGCGAACCTCAGGCCCCGAACACCGACCAGCCCATCCGCTGGGTCAGGCGCTCCAGCGCGACGCGGCCGAGATGGGAATTGCCCGCCGCGTCCAGGCCGGGCGACCAGACCGCGATCGAGGCCTTGCCGGGCGCCACCGCCAGGATGGCCCCGCCGACGCCGCTCTTGCCCGGCAGGCCGACCCGGTAGGCGAACTCGCCCGAGCCGTCATAGTGGCCGCAGGTCAGCATGATCGCGTTGATGCGGCGCGCCCGCTCGGCCGAGACGACATTGTGGCCGGTCGACGGGTTGCGGCCGTTATGGGCCAGGAACCGTCCCGCCATGGCGAGCTGCCGACAATTCATCGCGATGGCGCAATGGTGGAAGTAGACGCCGAGCGTGTAATCCACGGGGTTCTCGATGACGCCGAAGGATTTCATGTAGTTGGCGAGCGCGGTGTTGCGGAAGCCCGTGCGCTTCTCCGAGGCCGCCACCCGCTCGTCGATGGTGATGGTCGGGTCCTGGGCCAGGAACTGTAGGAAGCGCAGGATCTCGCCCAGCGCCTCCCGCGGCTCGTGGCCCGAGAGGATCAGGTCGGTCACCGCGATCGCGCCGGCATTGATGAACGGGTTGCGCGGCACCCCGCACTCGCGCTCCAGCTGGACGATCGAGTTGAACGGGTTGCCCGAGGGCTCCCGCCCGACCCGCTTCCACAGCCGGTCGCCGGCCATGCCGAGCGCCAGGGTGAGCGTGAACACCTTCGACACGCTCTGGATCGAGAACGGCGTCTCGCTGTCGCCGCCGGTCGTGACTCGGCCGTCGGCATCGATCACCGCGATGCCGAACTGGTTCGGGTCCACCCGGGCCAGTTCGGGGATGTAGTCGGCCACCGCGCCCCGGTCGGAGCGCTGCGCCATCTCCGCCGCGATCTCCCGGATGACGCTGTCGAGGTCGGGCACAGCCGGATTCCCCGGAGCGCCGCCCTCAGGCCGCGGCCAGGGACATCGACATCGATTCCTTCTTCATCAGCTCGCGGAAGAAGCCGTCGAGATGGGTCAGGTTGTCGGGCGAGCCGTCCTGGATGATGCGGCCGCCTTCCAGCACGACGATCCGGTCGAAGTCCTGGAGCGTCGAGAGGCGGTGGGCGATCGCGATGACGGTGCGGCCCTTCATCAGGTTGGCGAGCGCCTGGCGGATCGCCTGCTCGGATTCCGCGTCGAGCGCCGAGGTCGCTTCGTCGAGCAGCAGGATCGGCGAGTTCTTCAGGATCGCCCGGGCGATGGCGATGCGCTGGCGCTGGCCGCCCGAGAGCTTCACGCCGCGGTCGCCGACCATCGTGTCGAAGCCCTCCGGCAGGGCCTGGATGAACTCGGTGCAGCGCGCCGCCTCGGCGGCCTGCCAGACCTCCTCGTCGGTGGCGTCGGGCCGGCCGTAGCGGATGTTCTCGCGCAGGGAGCGGTGGAACATCGATACGTCCTGGGGCACGACCGTGATCGCCTCGCGCAGGGATTCCTGGGTGACGCGCTCGATGTTCTGGCCGTTGATCCGGATCTCGCCGCTCTTCACGTCGTAGAAGCGCTGCAGCAGCGAGAACAGGGTCGACTTGCCGCCGCCGGACTTGCCGACGAGGCCGACCTTCTGGCCCGGCTCGATCACCAGATCGAAATCGGTGAAGACCGGGCGCCCGTCCGGGTAGTTGAAGGCGACGTGGTCGAACTCGATCTTGGCGCCCTGTCCGGTCAGCGGCTTGGCCTCCGGATGGTCGACGAGGTCGTGCGGCTGGAGCAGGGTGTGCAGGGCCTCGGCGAGGCGGGCGGTGTGCTGGGTCGCGTCGACCAGGGCCACCGCGAGGTCGCGGGTGGCCGCCAGGATGCGGATGCCGAGCGTGCAGACCAGCACGACCTGGCCGTTGGTCGCCTGCCCGGCCTCCCACATCTGGATCGCCCAGTAGAGCAGGCCGAACACCGCCAGCACGGTGAGCACCGCGTGCACGATGCGCAGCTTCTCGAGGTAGAGTAGCGACGAGCGCCGGGCGCGCATCTCCGTGGCGATCGTGCCCTCGAAGCGCTGGCCCTCGCGCTTGAAGCCCGAGAAGGCGCGCACGAGCGACATGTTGCCGACGAGATCGACCATCTCGCCGTCCACCGAGGCCGCCTTGGCGGCGAAGTCGTGGTGCAGCGGCTTGCCGGCCGCGGCCATCTTGAACATCAGCACGACCACGGCGGCGAAGACGCCGGCCAGGATCGCCGCCATGGTGGTGTTGACCGTGGCGATGTAGGCGATCGACCCGAAGGCCGCGACCGTCGGCGGCATCACATTGAACACGAACATGTTCTCGACCGTGAAGATCGCGTTCGAGGTCGCCGTGATGCGCGAGGCCAGGGTGCCCGGCTGCCGGTCGGAGAAGAAGGTCGGGGAATGGCCGGTCATGTGCCGGAACAGGTCCCGGCGGATGTCGCCGGTCACGCCCACGAAGGTGAAGGCCCCGGTCAGCGCCGCCACGCGCCAGAGCATGTTGTCGGCCGCGATGAAGCCGATCAGGACCGCGAGCGCCCCCCAGACCACGGTGTTGCCCGGGCCCGGACCCTTGGTCAGCGCGTCGACCACGCCCTTGAGGGCGTAATCGGTCGAGACCGAGAACCCGACCGCGCCGAGCACGGAGATCAGGATCACAAGGTGGGGCACCCAGCGGCGCCGGAGGTATCGCCCGACAAAGGCGAAGGGCCTCTCAGCGTATTGGTGCAGCTCTTCCATCGCGGTGACCATTCCGTATTCACGCGGCACTGGCTGGTGCGGGCTGAGGCGGAGTGCAACGCGGGCGCAGTCGGACCCGCAGCGGCAACGCGACAGCGTTGCCATATGTTGCACCGGCCCGCACCTCCCGCGCGCTTTTATCTGTCAAACCTGAACGCCGCTTGAGCGGCGTGGATACACGCAAGCGAATCTGGTGCCGCGGATCACGCCTCCTCCGCGGGCTGGCGCGTCTCGGGCATGATCAGCGCCACCAGCATGAAGGCCGCGAAGCCCATCAGGGCCAGCCCCAGGAAGGCGCTGTGGCTGCCCAGGCGGTCGGCCATGATGCCGGCGAGCGACGTCGACAGGGCCGCGCCCACGCCCATCGCGGTGCCGACCGCACCGAGCGCGAGGTTGAAACGCCCCGTACCCCGGGTGAGATCCGAGACCACGAGCGGAACCATCACGCCGAGCACCGAGGCGGAGATCCCGTCGAGCACCTGGATGGCGACCAGACCGTAGGGGTTGGTGGTGTAGGCGAGCATCAGCCCGCGCACCGGCAGGGCGCCGAAGCCGAGGAGCAGCACCGGGTAGCGCCCGAACCGCTCGGCCGCCCGGCCGACCGCCGGGGCGCTCACCGCGAGCACCGCCTGCGGGACCATGATGCAGGCGGCGATCAGCGCGGTGGCGGTCTCGCTCGCCCGCAGGGTCAGCACGCTGCCCACCAGCGGCAGCATCGCGGCGTTGGCGAGGAAGAACAGGACCATGCAGGCCGAGAAGCACAGGAGCCCGCGATTGGTCAGCAGCGCCCGGACCCCGTCCTTGCCGGAGGCGCGCGGCGCCTGCGCCGGAGCGGCCGGCTCCTGGAACACGTTGGCGTCGATCTCCTGGGCGCGGATGCGGCTGAGCGCGATGATCGTCGGCACCACCAGGGCCGCGGTCAGGTAGAAGACGGCGCCGTTCGAGAGGTAGTAGCCGATGGCGCCCATGCCGGCGGCGCCGAGCGCGTTGCCGACCGCCGCGAAGCTCGCATTGCGGCCGAGGCGCTCGCCCGCCCGGGCCCGGCCGACCAGCCCGATGCTGATCGCCGCGATCGCCGGGGTCAGCACGCAGCTCGCGCCCGAATGGACCGCCATCGCCAGCAGCACGACCGGGAAGCTCGGCCAGACCGCCAGCGCGAAGGCGCTGCCCGAGATGCCGATCACCGCCACCGCGGCGGCGAAGCGCTTCGAGCGCACCACATCCACGAAGGCGCCGCCGGGCACCTGCCCGAGCAGGGCGACGAGGCTGCCCACGGTAAGGGCGAAGCCGATATCGGATTGGGTCCACTTCGCCTGCGAGAAGTAGACGGCCAGGAACGGCCCGAACCCGGTCTGCAGGTTGGCCACGAAGAACGCGAAGGCGTCGAGCCCGTGGCGGCTCACCGCCGACACCGTTCGGTCCACCGGCGCCGCCTCCGCGGCTGCGCGCGAGGGCTCGCGCGCGACCTCGGCCGACTGATCCTTCAGGCGGACGGGCCGCGACCGCGGGTCCTGACGGGACACCTCGCGCTCGCGGGGGGAAACGGCGGGTCTGGCCTTCAATCGGGCCACCGTCACTTGTCCGGGGCCTTTTCAGGAGGGGTGGCGGGGGGCGGCGCGGCCGGCGTCGGCGCGGAGGGCGCGGTCGCGGCGGCGGGCGCCGTCGGCGGAGCGGCCGGGGCGGCGGCCGTCGGCGCGGGCGCGGCGGGGCCGGCAGGCGACGCCGCACTCGTCGCCTGGTCGCCGTCGGGCGGGGGCGCGGCCGGGCTCGCCGGGCCGAGCACGACGATCGGCTCGCCGGCCTTGTATTCGGGCGACACGCGGACCTGGTTGCGGGTCAGCGCGACCGAGAGCTTGCGCTCCTTGTTGCCGTCGGGGGTGAAGCGCAGGGCGCGCCAATCCACGGCGATCTTGCGGGTGCCGACGCCGAGGAAGCCGCCGAAATCGATGATCGCCGCCCGGGGATGCCCGTCCTTGTCGATGATGATGTCGATGACGCGGCCCAGCTCGTCGCCGCCGGCGCTGCGCACGCTGCGGCCGAGCAGGCTCTCGTAATCCTGGGTGTCGAGGACCGTCGCCGGGGTCCCCTGCTGTTGCTGCTGCGCGGCGTTCGCCGGGGCCGCCGGCGTGGCGGGGGCGGGTGGCGTCGCGGGCGCGGTTCCCGTGGTCGCGCCCGGGGCCGGCGGCGCGGCCGGCGGGCTCGGCGGCGAGGCCTGGGGCGGGGCTTGGCCGGATGCACCATCGCCCGGGCTGGACGGGGCCTGCGCCGCAACGCCGGACGCCCACAGGGCGAGCGTCACGGCCGCGATCATCCGGGAGGTTCTGAACACGCTACATCCTCTGAGGAAGGGCCGGGCCGAGCCGACGCGCCGGCACGACCGCGACCGTATCGGCCGGATTCGGGCCCGCCGCCGGCGCGACCTCGCCTGCGGAGAGCATCCTGTCGCAGGACCTGGGCGAAGTTATGGATCGTCGCGGCCGGGCCGCAAGTTCCGCGCCGCAGAGGGGGTGTCTGGTTTTCGCCGCAACCCCAGCGTAGACAGCGGACCAGAAACCCATGCGAGCCGCGCAGACCCTTGCGGCCCCTTGCGAGGACTACACGATGTCGACCCTCACCTCGTCGGGACGCGCCGCGGCGCGCAGCCTCGCGCTCGGCGCCGCCCTGGTCGGCCTGGTGGCCGGCTGTCAGGCGCTCGGCGGCGGGGGCGGCGTGATGCCGGCCTCGGATGTCGGGCTGCCGCCGTCGCTGCGCGGGTCCCTGCCCAACCGCGAGCCGCGCAACGCCGCGGTCGATCCCGACGGCCAGCCGCTCCAGACCACCCCGACGAAGCAGCTCGCGATCCCCAGGAGCGCCGGCGGCGCGACGCAATCGGCCAGCGCCGCCGAGCGTCGGATCCGGCGCGAGGATATCGAGGGCGGCAACGCGTCGAGCGGCTCCGGCAGCAGCTCGATGGGCCCGATGCTCTCGCCCGGCGGCAGCGTCGGCCTCGGCGGGAAGTTCTAAGGGCGGGCGCGGGGCGGGCAAACCGGCGGCGCTTTTCCTCCCCGCGGGGGAGGGAGGCGCGCCCGGGGATCGCGTTTGCGCTCATCCGCCAGCGATGTGCGAACTCCGGGCATTCGCTGAGAGGTCGCCCGCGCCCCCCGGCTCACAGGGTCGGCGCGCGCACCCCGTAATAATCCTCGATCTTCCCGCGATAGTTCGGGTCGGCGAAGGCGTCCTCGCCCGGGCCGTGGCTCGGAGCGCCGGCGAGGTTGCCCGGATCGATGTCGACCACGTAGCCGCCGAGTTCGGTGCTGTAGGTCAACGCCTTCCAGGGCAGGGGGTGATGGTTCTCGCCAAGGCCGAGGAAGCCTCCGAAGGCCAGGACCGCGTAGGCGACCTGGCCGGTGACCTTATCCACCATGAAGTTGTACACGGCCCCGAGGTGCTTCCCCTCACGGTCGTAGACGGCCGTGCCCTCGACCTTGTTCGAGGCGATCAGGCGGGCGGTCTCGTCGATGGCGATACCCTCGCCGGTGGGATCGAGCTCCAGGGTGCCCGTCTTTCTCACGGTGCGCTCGGTGGGCAGATCCGTCGGCATGGTGACTCCCGGGTTACGCAGACCGGGCCGGACGTTCCCCCGGCCCTGGTGACTAAACGCCGGGGCGGGAGCGGGTTCCGGTCGCCCTAAAGATCCGCGAGCATCCCGGCATTGGCCCGGCGCTGGTTGATCCGGTCCCGCACCGAGCGGCTCGCCAGCAGCATCTCGAAGCCGAAGGCGATGAGCGCGCAGAGCGTGCACAGGATCGCGGCCCCGAACAGGCCGAACAGCAGGCTCGCCACGGTGCTGTCGCGCAGGGCGCCGACGAACAGCGTCAGCACGGAGCCGCAGGTCGCCACGCCCCCGAGGGCGGCCAAAAGCACCGCCGCATCCAGCGCGAGCGAGCGCGTGTGCAGCCGGTCGAGGCGCTGGCCCAGGACGATGCGCTCGGCCTCGCCGGCCCCGGCCAGCAGCGTCGACACGCGCTCGGCCTGATCGGCGACCCGGGCGAGCCGGGCGCCGAACACGTTGAGCAGCGTCGCCAGGCCGGACAGCAGGAAGACCGGGCTCAGCGCCACCTGGACGACGTGCGCGGTGCTTTCCAGGGTGGTGGAGGTGATGGGATCGATCATGCTCGCGGGCAGATGCACCGGACGGCGCGGCGCGGCAATCCCGGACGCTTCAGACCAGCCCGCGGGGCGGTTCCAGGCCGGACGCAGCCGGTTCGGCCCGGACACTCAGACCAAGACCGAGCACGAGCCCGGTGGCGAGCAACAGCGCGAGCGCGAGGACCGGGGTAAACATGACTGTATTTCTCGCGCGCCACCGTTAAGATCAGGTTTCGCGCGCGCAAGGCCGACGGAATGTTCTGCGCGGCGGTGCAGATCGGCCGGTTCCGGTGTGGATTTCCGCGCGTGCCCTGTGGATGAGGGCCCCGCGAAGGCGATTTCCCCTTGGAACGGCGGCAGCACCGCTTAGTTGCTGCTATGCTGGCTCGGCCGTGGGGCGCTCATGCCCCGGCCTGCGGCCCGAGAACCGGAGGAAGTTTATGGCCACGAAGACCGAGAAGGCTGCGCCGAAGGCGGCCAAGACCACGAAGGCTGACGAGCCGAAGGCCGCCAAGGCCGCGCCCGCGAAGGCTGCCAAGCCTGCCGCCACCAAGGCCGCCGGTGCGAAGCCGAACGCCCTGCAGCAGCCGCTGAAGCCGTCGGCGGATCTCGGCGCGATCGTCGGCACCAACCCGCTGCCGCGCGGCGAGGTGGTCAGCAAGGTGTGGGACTACATCAAGAAGCACAACCTGCAGAACCCCGAGAACAAGCGCGAGATCCTCGCCGACGACAAGCTCAAGAAGGTCTTCGGTAAGGACAAGTGCTCCATGTTCGAGATGAACAAGCATCTCGCGGCTCACCTGAAGTCTTGATCGGCTAAGCCCGTGTCCGGCGCTTACGCCGGACCGGTGGCGCGCGATCAAACGGGGCCGGACGGCCCCGAGCCGATGACCGTTTCGCCCGAGGCGGTCTACGCGAGACCTTGCAGGACACCGCCATCCACCCGCAGCGCAGCGCCCGTCGTGGCGCTCGCTGCTGGGCTGCAGAGATAGGCGACGAGGCTCGCCACCTCCTCCACCGTCGCGAGACGCTTGATCAGCGACGACGGGCGATGCTCGGCCACGAAGGCCCGGCCCATCGCGTCGAGGTCGGCATCCTTCGCCCCTCCGGCCATCTGCGTCATGAATTCCGCGACGCCCTCCGACAGGGTCGGCCCGGGCAGCACGCTGTTGACCGTCACGCCGGTGCCGGCCACCGTCTGGGCGAGGCCGCGCGAGATCGCCAGCTGCGCGGTCTTGGTCATCCCGTAATGGACCATCTCGGTCGGGGTGTTGATGCCGGACTCGCTCGAGATGAAGATCACGCGGCCCCAGCCACGCTCGGCCATGGCCGGCGCGTAGGCGCGGGACAGGCGCACGCCGCTCATCACGTTCACGTCGTAGAAGCGCTGCCAATCCGCGTCCGGGATCTCGAAGAACGGCTTCGGCTCGAAGATCCCGGTGTTGTTGACCAGGATGTCCACCGCCGGCAGCGCCCGGGTCAGGGCCTCGACCCCCTCCGCGCTGGCGACGTCGGCCGGCGCCGCGAAGACGCGGCCGGCCTTGGTCTCGCCGCGCAGCCGGGTCAGCGCAACCTCGACGCGCTCGGCGGTGCGGCCGTTGATGCCGACCTCGGCACCGAGGTCGCAGAGTTCCTTGGCGATGGCGTAGCCGATGCCGCCGGTCGAGCCGGTGACGAGGGCCTTCTTGCCGGTGAGGTCGAGATCCATGGACGGAGGCTCCGGGGCTGGGAACGCGGGATTGCGGATCTCCGGCCAACGCGCGCCGGGCCGGTCGGTGGCATGCCGGGCCCGCCTAACCGCCCTTACCCCGCCGCAGGATGCTGGCGCAGCCGCCGATCGTGGCGAGCACCACCGCGCAGACGAGGGACCAGGTGACGGCCCGTTCGGCGCCTAGCCCGTGGGTCAGCCCGAAGATCACCGCCACGAGGGCGGCGCCGAGCGATTGTCCGGTGAGCCGGGCCGTCGATTGCATCCCGCTGGCCCCGCCGGCGCGCTCCCGCGGCGCCGAGGTGACGATCACCTTGTTGTTGGGCGACTGGAAGAGGCCGAAGCCGAGCCCGCACAGGGTCAGGCGCCAGACGATGTCGATGGTGGCGGGCGCCTCGGGCAGCAGCGTCACGCAGACGAGGCCGGCGGCCAGCATCGCCAACCCGATGCCGCCCAACAGCCCCGGCGGGTAGCGGTCGGCCAGGCGCCCCGAGATCGGCGCCATCGCGGCCACCGCGATCGGCCAGGGGGTGAGCAGGAAGCCGGTCTGGGTGCTGGAAAGGTGCAGCACGTCCTGGAAGTAGAACGGCAGCGCGACGTAGGACACCATCTGGGCGCAGAACGAGGCCACCGAGGTCGCCATCGACAGGGCGAAGGCGGGGATCCGCAGCAGGTCCACCGGCAGGAGCGGGGCGGGCAGCCGGATCTGGCGGCGCACGAAGACCGTGCCGATCACCAGGGCGCCGACGAGTTCCGCGACGGCGATCGCCCGGCCCTCGGGGTCGCCGAGCCCGTCGATGCCGATGATCAGCAGGCCGAAGGTCAGCGCGTTGAGGACCGCGCTCACCAGGTCGAAGCGCCGCCCGCTCGCCGGGGTCGCCGGCAGGGTGCGCGTGGCCACCGCCAGGGCGAGCAGCCCCACCGGGACGTTGACCAGGAACAGCCAGGGCCAGCTCGCCACCGACAGGATCGCGGCCGCCACGGTCGGCCCCGCCGCCGAGGCCACCGCCACCACCAGGGCGACGTTGGCGACCCCCTGGCCGATCATGCGGTGCGGGTAGATGAACCGGACGAAGCCGATATTCACGCTCATGATCGCCGCGGCGCCGAGCCCCTGGACGATCCGCCCGACGATCAAGAGCGGCAGGCTCGGCGCCAGCGCGCAGGCGAGCGAGGCCACCACGAACAGAGCGAGCCCCGGCAGGTAGACCCGGCGGAAGCCGAAGATGTCGCCGAGCGACGCGAAGGGCAGGAGGCTCGCCGTCACGGCGATCTGGTAGGCGTTGACCACGAAGATCGCGTCGGCGGGCTTCACCGCGAGGTCCTTGGCCATCACGGGCAGCGCCACGTTGACGATCGCCCCGTCGAGCACCGCCATGGTCATGGCCAGCCCGATCGCCGCCATCGCCAGGACCCGCTCCCGCGGCGGCAGGCCGTCATGCTGGGCGGGGACGCCTGTACCGGCCGGGACCTGCGCCATGCGCGCGCTCCTGCGGCGTCCCGGAGGGCCGGCGACGTCGATTGCGTGGGGAAACCCGGGTGCAGATGCACCGCGGATTCCGGTTCCCTCTCGCGCAGCCGCGGCACAGCGTCGAGGGCCGCGGCGTGTCCTATGTCACGGCGCGGACGGGATTGTTCGTCAGGCCAGCATGTAGGTGAGCAATGAGCGGAGCTGGGCGGGCTTGACCGGCTTGTGGACCAGCTCGGCGCCGGCCTCCGCCACCCGCGCCTCGATCGCTTCGGAATGGTCGGCGGTGGTGACGATCGCGGGGAGCGGCCGCGCAGATCGGCCGCGCAGATAGGCGGCGACGTCGAGCCCGCAAGCGCCGTCGTCGAGATGGTAGTCCAGCACCAGGATGTCGGGCAGCGCGGCCCCGGCCTCGATCGCCCCGCGCACGCCGGCGAGATCCCGGAAGGTCGAGACCCGGGCATCCCAGTTCTGGAGCAGGCGCGCCATGGCGTCGGCCGTGGCGGCGTCATTCTCGACCACGAGGACATGGGCGCCCGAGAGCCGGGTCGCCACCGGCACCGGGGGCGCCGTGGCAGCCGGGACCGAGCTCATCGGCAGGCCGAGCGTCACCCGGGTCCCGTGGCCGGGCCGGGATGCGAGGGTGAGGGGATGGTCCAGCGCCTGGGCCATCCGGCGGACGATCGACAGGCCGAGGCCGAGGCCCGGCTCCTCCGCGCTGCTCGTCCGGGCGCCGCCCCGGAAGAACTCCTCGAAGACCAGGTCGCGCTCCTCGGCGGCGATGCCGCAGCCGGTATCGGTCACGTCGATCCGCACCCCACCGGCGCGCCGGCGCGCCGCCAGCACGATGCCGCCGGTGGCGGTGTAGCGGATGGCATTCGAGACCAGGTTCTGGAGGATGCGCTGAAGCAGCATCACGTCGCTGGTGACGGTCAGCTGCGGGCAGCGCACCGCGAGCCGCAGGCCCTTGCGCTCGGCGAAGGGCTTGAAGCGCTCCGCCAGCTCCGCCAGCAGGTCGGGCAGGAAGACCGCCTGCAGCTGCGGCCGGACGATGCCGGCATCGAGCTTGGAGATGTCCAGGAGCGTCTTGATCAGGTCCTCGATGGTCTGGAGACCCCGCTCGACCTGACCCGTGATGGCGCGCGCCTCGGGCGGCAGCGGCAGGTCGTCCAGCGCCGAGATCGACAGGCGGGCGGCGTTGACGGGCTGCAGCAGGTCGTGGCTCGCCGCCGCCAGGAAGCGGGTCTTGGAGCGGTTGGCGGTCTCGGCCTCTTCCTTGGCGGCCGCCAGCGCCGCGTTCGAGCGCTCCAGCCGGTGCATCAGCCCGGTCAGCTCCTCCGTGCGGGTGCGGACGCGCCCCTCCAGCATGATCGCGGTCTGGAACAGCGAGTAGGCGCTGCCGCGCTGATCCATGCTGCGCTCGACATGGGACATCAGCGCGGCGTTGATCCGCTCCAGCTTCTCGATCCGCCGGCGCAGGGACGCGTCGGTCTCGAGCCCGGACGGGTGCAGGGTCATGACGCGGCCGGGGCGTCGCCGGCGCCGTCGCGCGCGTTCAGCCCCTTGCCGATGGCGATGCCGGTGAAGGTCTGGTTCAGGTGCATGGCCCGGTACTGCTCGCCGAAGGTCTCGAAGCCGACGACGTTGTAGCGGCGGTAGAGGTCGGCGATGCCGTGGCCCACCTGACGGCTCTCGGCATCGAGCCGGCGCAGCACGCATTCGAAGCCGATGATCAGGTCGACGCCGCCCAGCGCCGTGTCGAGCCGCGTCAGCTCGGCCCGGGTGGAGGTGACGATGTCGCGCGGCTCGGCCAGCGTCAGCACCACGCCCTCGTCGATGGCGCAGAAGAAGCTCAGCGACCCGTCCGGGTTCACGCGGCGGATCGAGCGGCAGAAATACTCGCCCCCGACCTTCACGGCGAGCGGGTAGGCCGCGAAGCTCATCGGCGACAGGCCCTCGGGGTCGAGGCCGATCGCCATCGCGTATTCCCGCGCCGCCGGCTCGGCGTTGAGCTCGTGGACGGTGCGGCGCTCGCTGTCCGAGGCGGTGACCACGAACTTGGTCTGGGTCGGCTCGAAATTGTCGCTCTTGAAGATCTCGAACGGCCAATCGGTCTCGACCAGCACCAGCACCGCCGCCTTGCGGTGGATCCGGCCGCCATGCAGAAGCACCGCGTCGCGGAAGCGCAAATCATCGCCGGCCGAGCCGCCGACGATCGGGATGCCGTCGAGGGCCCAGGCGATGGCCGAGACGACGGTCTCCTCCGCGTTGGCGAGCCCGTCGATCAGCGACAGCGCGAAGCGGCCGCCGGCCGCCGGCGCCTCGGCCTCGCGGCAGGCGCCGGGGGGATCGAGGGTCCGGCGCAGGGCGCGCACGGAAGAGGCGGTGCGCTCGACATCGAGCTGGTCGATGGCGGCGAGCACGGTCGAGACGATGCGGAAGCGCTCGGCCGGGAACGCGATGACCACGAGGCCCCGGTCGAGGCCGCCGGACGGCGCGATGCCGCCCGACATCGAGCAGCCCGCGACCGGCACGCCCGGAAACCGGGCCTCCAGGGCGGCGGCCAGGATCTCGGGATCGTAATCGGCCGAGAAGAACGCGACGACCTGGGACAGGGAAGGGGTACCGATCGCCCGTGCAATCTCACCGGCCGCGGCGTCCGGCGATGCCGCCTCCGACCAGGCGGTCCAGATGCCGCACAGATGGCGGCGCACTCCCGATCCTTGAGCCACGTTCCATCCCCTGGTGTCCCCCTCGGCGCACTTTCCGCGCGCTCTTCAGAGTCTTGACGGGAGTATGTCGTGCACAACCGATCTGCGCAACGGGGCGTCATGGGGCGCCTCGACCGGGACAATGCCGAGGGCGGACGTCCGCTGCAGGGCCTGGATTCCGATCGGCGGATCTGATCGGATCCGCCCGCCGGACCGGCGCCCGCTTCGGCGGCGGGCGTGCGCGAGCCGGGAGCGAGGCGGAGGCCTACTTGGTCCCGTCCTTGGTCCCGTCCGCCTTCGACGCCTCCATGACGAGCCGGGTGGCGAGATAGAGACGGGGCGTGATGCTCGCCAGCACCGCGAACTCGTCGGCGCTGTGGTAGCGTCCGCCGACGATGCCGAGGGATTCCAGGATCGCCGGTTTGCCCGGGCTGTCCGGCTGGAAGGCGTAGCCCGCATCCGTGCCGCCCCCGATCTCGGCGAGCTTCAGATCGGCGCCCAGCTCCGCGTAGATCGCGCGGGCACGCGCGCCGAGGTCCTGCGTGGCCGGGTTGCGCGGCAGCGGCGGCCGGCCCTTGGCGAGGTCGAAGCGCACCTCGGTGTCGGGCACGCGGTGCCGCTCGATGATCGTCCGGGCCTGGGCCAGGACGCGGTCATACTCGCTCGGCACGAAGTAGCGCATGTCGCCCTCCGCCTTCGCCGCGTCCGGGATGATGTTCGGCTTCGTGCCGCCCTGGACGGTGGTCCAGTGCAGGCTCGTGCCCTTGTCGGCGTCGCCCAGATCCTGGAGCTGCAGGATCTGGTGGGCGATCTCCACGACGGCGTTGCGCCCGGCCTCCGGCGCCCCGCCGGCATGCGAGGCGCGGCCCTTCACCGTCAAGCTCGCGTAGTTGATGCCTTTGGTCGCCACCGTGACCGCATCCACGCCCGCCTCATCGAAGGAGGGTTCGAACGAGAGGACGACGTCCTGCCCGCGCGCGACCTTGCCGATCTCGGCCCGGGAGCCGGGCGACCCGCGCTCCTCGTCGGGATTGAACACGACCGTGAGGGTGCCGTAGCCGTCGAAATGCAGGGCGTTCAGCGCGGCCACGGTGTGCAGGACCATCGCCACGCCGCCCTTCGCGTCGGCGACGCCCGGACCGTAGGCGCGGCCGTCGCGCTCGGTGTACGGCCGCTTGGCGGCGTCGCCCTCGCCGAACACGGTGTCGTAATGCACCAGCATCATGATCCGGCGCTGGCCCTTGCCCGGCTTGGTCGCGACCAGGGTGTTGCCGCCCAGCGCCGGCGCGGGGCGGGCCTCCACCGAGAAGCCCAGCGCCTCGAGCCGCCCCCGCAGGGTCGCCTCGACCTTCCCGAGGCCCGGCACCTGGCCGGTGCCGGTATCGACGTCGACCAACCCCTTCAGCGTCTCGCGATACGGGTCGTTCTGGGCCTTCACCGCCGCGTAGACGGCCTCGTCCGGCGCCGAAAGCGCGGGGCGGGGCATCAGGGCGAGGAACAGGGTGAGGATGAGGGGGGCGGTCGCGCGCACGGACACTCCTTACCGGCTGTCAAGCGACGGCGACTTAGCACGGCCGACCCGGCACGCAACGCCGACCGCTCCCGTGGCGATGGTCCCGGCGCGGGCGCGGGCGCGGGCGCTCCTCGCGAGACGCCCGGTCATCGGGCGGATTTTTTGCGTTCAGAGGCACAGCAGGCCGGCACGGTGGGCCCCGATTTCGGACGCTGCTGCTCGCCGCCTCCAAGGCATCCGGCTGAGCCCCGCCGCGCTCCCTACGCTATGGATGGCGGTGCATGCGCCGTAGGTGACGCCCCGTGGTCGCCGGCCGCCCCAAGATTTTCGCGGATGCGGCACCTGGGTGACAGCGGCCGAACGACCGGATCCGCGTTGAGAACGTTCACGATTTTGCGCGTCGGCCAAACCCCGAAGGGCGCCGGCGCCACAGCCCGTTAAAATCCCGCGCCGTCCGCGTTGCGCACAGCATTAACCTTTTGTTAAGCCGCCGATTGCCGCCGGCCCCCCGGCGTGAGAGCTTTCGTTAACGAGAGCTTAACGGTTGGGTCACGGCGATGCGGTTCGCGGCTTCCAAGGTGCAGGGTTCGGTCGCCAGCTCTGCGCCGCGTCGGGTTTCCCGCCGCCGTCGCGTTCTGGCCGGGTTCGCCTGGGCCGCCCTGTGCTTCGCCGGGCTCGGCGCCAATGCCGGTCAGGCGCAGACCTTCGCGAGCCTGCCGTCCCCCCAGCTCGGGGCCGAGCCCCAGGGCGCCGCCCGCCCGATCGCGGCCTGGGTGACGTTCTGCCAAGCCTACGCGGCCGAATGCACGGTCGACCGGAGCGAGCCGGCCCGCATCAGCCTGACCCCGGCGATCTGGGCGACGATCGTCTCGGTCAACCGCCGGGTGAACAAGTCGGTCGAGCCGAAGACCGACATGGAGCATCTCCACGTCGCCGACCGCTGGGACCTCGCCGAGGACGGCATCGGCGATTGCGAGGATTTCCAGCTGCTCAAGCGCCACCTGCTGGCCGAGGCCGGCCTGCCCCGCCGGGCGATGCGGATGACCGTGGTGATCGACGAGAAGGGCGAGGGCCACGCGGTCCTCACCCTGATCACCGATCGGGGCGATATGGTTCTCGACAACAAGACCAACGCGATCGTGCCGTGGCACAAGACCGGCTACGTGTTCATCAAGCGCGAGAGCCAGGACGCCACGGCCTGGGTTTCCCTCGGCGGCGTCACCTCGCCGGTCACCACCGCCAACCGCTGATCGCATCGGCCGCGCCGCTCGGGCGCCGGATCTTCTCGTGTCGGGGGCCCGCGGGCTCGTGATCTGCACCGGTATTGCGGTGCGCACTTAACCCTTCGCTAACCCTGTGGACGCACTCTGCCGCTGGACCGAGTGCCCGATCCATGTCGCCAGCCACCTTCGTATCGTCTGCCCTGCTCGCGGCGCTGCTGCTCGTCACCGGGCCTGCGCGCGCCGGCAGCGAAACTGAGATGCGCCACGGCAGCTGGCGCGAATGCCTGAGCCGCAACTTCCAGATTCAGGCGGCGCTCACGGATCCCGATCCCGCCGCGGATGCCGCGTTCCGCGCCTGCCGCGCTGCCGAGGAGGCCTATCTCGCGGCCCTGGCGCGCTCCCCGCTCCTGGACGATGACGACGTCGCCCGCGCCCGGCCCAGGCTCGCCGGCCGCATCCGGGCATGGCTGGTCAGCAGCCGGGGGTGAGCCGCCGAGGCGCGCTCACGCGTCGAGCGACGCAACGGGCGCGCAGCCGGCCGCAACCCGATCGCGCGCGACACCGCTAGATCCCGCAGGCGCAGCAGGCCCGCACATTGGCGATCCTCTGCGCCGGCGTGCCGAGCGTCTGGCGGGTCATGCCGTAATTGCTCCAGTGCGTGATCCACTGCTTGACGTAGTGCGGCCCGTTCGGCGCGCGGGCGAGCTGGTGCGCGGCCCAGCAATCCGCCAGCTTATCCGAGTTCGTCCTGATGGCGAGAAGACCGTATTCATGGACGACATAGAAGTGGCTCGCGTCCTTGACCTGGGAGTCGACCAGCTCCGCCCGGGCCGGGCACAGGAACATGCCGTCTCGCGTCGCGGTGGCGATATTCCCCGAGGTCAACGTGCAGTTTTGGGTGACCGCGACATTCAATAGGCCCCCGACGGGGCTCCATTGTGCTCTTGCCGGCGCGCAAGACAAGATGCCGGCGCAGGCGGATACTGCAAGAAATCGCGCCTTGAACATGAGATTTTTCCGAAACGATTGACGGTCTCGGAAACTATAGCAATTTGTGGGCGTGAGGAACTTTCCGCGGACAGGGGAATCACGGGGCGGTTACATTCGCTGGCGAAATGTTTTGGCCGTCGCGGCGGCACGGCTCAGGCCCTCGATGGGCGGGGAAACCGGGACGCGGCAGCAAGGAACGGGACGTTTTCCGGTCGGCTGGACGGCACGGTTTCGGGCCCCCGGAGAGATCCATGACCCGATATCGCTGCATCCCGATCGACGCCGCCGTCGCCGACCGTTTCCGCCGCAGCGGACGCGACGATTTCGACAACCCGCTGCGGCGAGTGACGGCGACCGGTGCGGGCGGATTTCCGTGCCGGCGCTGCCTGCTCTGCGCCGAACCGGGCGCGCCGATGCTGCTGGGCTCCTACGATCTCGGGCGCCCGCGCGGCATCTACTGGACCCCGAGCCCGATCTTCCTGCACGCGCAGGCCTGCCCGGGCTTCGAGGCGGCGGACGTCGTCGCCCCGATCATCCGCGCCAACGCCCTGGTGTCGGTCCGGGCCTACGATGCGGAGGATCTCTGCCTGTACGAGCTCGGCCATGTCTGTCCCGGCGCGGAGGTGGACGCGCCGCTGCTGCGCGCCCTGGACGATCCCCGCACGGCCTTCGTCAACGTCCACACCGCGCGGCCCGGCTGCCTTCTGTCCCGGGTGGAGCGCGTCGCGGCTATGTCTTCAGCCGCGCCTTGATCCGCCGGGTGAGCCCGTCGCGCACGTCCCGGTAGGCCTCCAGCCGCTGCTCGCGGGAGGCGTCCTGCAGCAGCGTCGGGTCCGGCGTCGGCCAGTACTCGACATCGGCCGCGATCGTGTGGGTCAGGTCGAGGGCGCGGTGGTGGGCCTCCGGCGAGAGCGTGATGATCAGGTCGAAGTTCAGACCTTCCCAATCCTCGAGCTGCTCGACGGTGCGGGGGCGGTGCCGGCTCGCGTCGATGCCGACCTCGTCGAGGGCCGCGATCATGAACGGGTCGGTGGGCTCGCCCGAGCGGACGCCGGCCGACTGGACGTAGGTCGACTTGCCGAAATAGGCCCGCGCGATCGCCTCGGCCGCGGCCGAGCGCACGGCGTTGTAGTTGCACATGAACAGGACCGACTGCACCCGCCGCTTCTTCGGGGTGGTCTCGGGAAAGGGCTCAGCCATCGCCGCTCGGGGCCGGAGGGCGCCCTAGCCTTTCCAGTGCAGGGCGAAGATCAGGGTGAAGAGGCGGCGCGCCGTGTCGTGGTCGAGATCGACCTTGCCGTCGAGGCGTTGCTTGAGCGTCTCGGACGCCTCGTTGTGCAGGCCGCGCCGGCCCATGTCGATCGCCTCGATCTGCGACGGCGAGGCGGTGCGGATCGCGTTGTAGTAACTCTCGCAGATCATCTCGTAGTCGCGGATCACCCGTCGGAACGGCGTCAGCGACAGGAGGTGCGTCATCACCGGCTCGCCGTCCACCGTGCTGATCGCGAAGGACAGCTTGTTCTCGACCAGACCCAGCGTCAGCGCGTAGGGCCCCTCCCGGCCCGGGATGGTGAAGGAATTGTCCTCCAGGATGTCGAACAGGGCGATCGCCCGCTCGTGCTCCTGATCCGGGTTGCCGCGGGCGATGGACGCCTCGTCCAGGCTTACCTTGGCGAGGCGGTTCGGCCCGCGCTGCTTCTCGGCCATCCCCACACCCTCACAGGTTCAACCGGATCGCGACGGAGCGGGCATGACCCTCAAGACCCTCCGACCGGCCGAGCGTTATCGCCGCCGGGCCGAGCGCCCGCAAGCTCTCCGGGGTGCAGGCCAGAATCGTCGTCCGCTTCATGAAGTCCAGGACGCCGAGGCCCGAGGAGAACCGGGCCGAGCGGGCGGTGGGCAGCACGTGGTTCGGGCCGCCGACATAGTCGCCGATCGCCTCCGGGGTGTGCGACCCCAGGAAGATCGCCCCGGCGTTGCGGATCTTGCCCGCGAGCGCCTCGGCATCCTGGGTCTCGATCTCCAGGTGCTCGGGGGCGAGCCGGTCGACCAGCGGCACCGCCTCGTCGAAATCCCGCACCCGGATGATCGCGCCGTAATCGCGCCAGCTCGCCCGGGCGATCTCGGCCCGGGGCAGGGTGGTGAGCGCGCGCTCGACGGCGGCCTCCGCCGCCTCGGCCAGCGCGGCGCTGTCGGTGATCAGCACCGATTGGGCGGCGGTGTCGTGCTCGGCCTGGGCCAGGAGGTCGGCGGCGATCCAGTCCGGATTGGCGTGGCCGTCGGCCAGGATCAGCACCTCGGACGGGCCGGCGATCATGTCGATCCCGACCTGGCCGAACACCCGGCGCTTGGCCGCCGCCACCCAGGCATTGCCCGGGCCGACCACCTTCGCCACCGGCGCGATGCTGGCGGTGCCGTAGGCCAGGGCCGCGACCGCCTGGGCGCCGCCGACCCGGTAGACCTCGTGGACCCCGGAGAGGCGGGCGGCGGCGAGCACCAGGGGGTTGAGGGTGTTGTCGGGCGTCGGCACCACCATGACGATCCGCGGCACCCCCGCGACCCGGGCCGGCACGGCGTTCATCAGCACCGAGGAGGGGTAGCTCGCCGTCCCGCCCGGCACGTAGAGGCCGACCGATTCCAGCGCCGTCCAGCGCCAGCCGGAGGTCACGCCGAGTGCGTCCGTCGCCCGGTAATCCTGCGGCTTCTGCTGCGCGTGGAACGCCTCGATACGCTCCGCGGCCAGGCGTAGGGCGTCTAGCGCCTCGGCCGGGCAGGCCGCCACGGCCGCGTCGATCTCGGCCTCTGTGATCCGCAGCGCGTCGGCGGAAAACTCCGCACCCAGCCGGTCGAAGCGCCGGGTGAACTCGACCAGGGCGGCGTCGCCGCGGGTCACGACCTCGTGGATGATGCCGCGGACCGCCTCGTCGACATCCTCGGCGATCTCGCGCTTGGCGGTGAGCAGCCGCGCGAAGTCGGCGGCGAAGTTCGGAGCTTGGCTGTCGAGCCGGACCATCGGATGTCTTTCGTCTGTCTCAGGCCGCCGGGCCGGGGGCGGGGATGGCGTCGATCTCGGGATCGATCGCGTGGCCGGGGCGGGCGACCGCCTCCCAGACCGGGCCGAGATCCTTCATCCGGACCTCGATGCACTCGACCTCCAGGCGGACCGCGGCGCCGCCGGAGAACACCATGTCGATATGGCCGGACGGCGCGTCGGTCGCCTCGAAGGTCAGGGCGAGCAGGCTCATCGGCATCGCGTCGCCCGGTGCCAGGCCGCGGGTCTTCACCCGCAGGACGCGCTCGAAATGCACCCCGGCCAGGCGCCGGCGGGGCGGGACGTCCGGGGTCCAGTCGAAGCGCCGCACGACCATCAGGAAGCGCTGCTCGCCCGCCAGGTAGGTCAGATCCTCCGGGCGCAGGATCGCGTCCTGGAGGTGCGCGGAGATCACGGTCAGGTCCTCGGTATCGAGGGCGGCGAGCTTGAGCAGCTCCATGAAAGGATCCTCGGGGATAGCGGGGCGCGGGCGGAGTGCGACGGCGGCGGCTTCGCGGCAGGCCGTAGGTAGCGGTCAGACCCGGCGCGGGCAACGGCTGGGGCCGGGATCGCCGTCTCGGCGGCGGTTCATCCGATTCACGCTCGTGCGCTCGCCGCCGGAGCGGACACCGGTTCGGCGCAAGCGAGCGCGCCCAAAAGAAGGCCGACCGGGCTCCGTCGAGACGGGCGGCCGGACGAAGAGGCGACGATTCGAGGCAGGACGACGATGGTGAAACGGATCCCGCTCGCGGCCCTGGCCGCCCTGACCCTGGCACAGCTGATCCCCGTCCCGGTGCGCGCGCAGGTTGGCCCGGACGCGGATGTCTACATCTACGGCCGCCCCGGGCCGGACCGCTTCGAGTACGACCGCCGCCGTCGGCCGCCACCCCCGCCGCCGCCGGACGACGATTGGCCCCGCCGGCCTCCGCCCCCGCCACCGCCGCCCTACGACGATTACGACCGGCCGCGTCGGCGCCCGCCCCCGCCCCCGCCGCCCCCGGACGACGATTGGGATCGGCCGCGCTACGACCGGCGCTGGCGCAACGGCAGCATCTGCGTCACGGCCCGAGGCGATTGCCCGACCCGTCCCGCCCCGTACAACGCGCCCTGCGGCTGCGAGATACCCGGTTTCGGGTACAAGCGCGGGCAGATCGGCGGCTGAGGCGTCTCAGGCGGCGTCGTGCGCGAGACGATACGGCGCCGCCAGCAGCGCGATCGGCAGGTGCCAGGCCTCGCTGATGGCGCGGATCTGCGCGAGGTTCAGGGGCCGTTTCCGGCTCAGGATCTCCGAGGCGCGCGCCCGCGAGCCGAGAAGACGGGCCAGCTCCGCCTGCGACCGGCCCATGTCTGTGATGGCGGCGTGCAGGATCTCGACCGGATCAGCCGCTGCGATTGGAAAGACCCGCTCTTCGTAGGCCGCGATCAGCGTGAGGAGAACCTCGAACCGGTCACCGTCCGGGGTCCCGACGGCGGGCTCCTTGGCAAAGTAGCGATCGACTTCCGCAAGCGCCCAACGGTGATCGTCGGCCGTGCGAATTGGCCTGACACCCCTAACCGAATCCGTCTCTCGAACGGCTTCCGTTTCGATCTGCATCATCCGATCTCCACCGTGAGCGGATCAACGGCATCATATTCGGCGTGCGTGCCGACAAATTTTATCTGGCACGCTTTGTATGTGTAGGACACTCGGGCGATCAATCGATACTTATTGCCGCCGATATCGAAGATGATTCGGTTGTCGCCAATGAAATCTACTGTGTTGCCGAACAGGCGCTTGATATCGGCCGGGCCTGCCCAGGTAGCTTTCGTGACCTGACTATACCAAGCCCGCAGCGGCACCTCCGATCGGGGATACCGCGTCCAGAAAGCCACGAGGGCAGAGCGCGCCACGACGTTCACACGTAACGCCATTAGCCTGTTCCCGTATTGGGAACAAGGATTTCCAAGCTGGCGAGACGTCGTTCAACCGAAATCAGATTTGCTTCAGGCCCGCACCCGCTCGATCTGTGCCCCACAGCGCCCGAGCTTGGCTTCCAGCGCCTCGAAGCCGCGGTCGAGGTGATAGACCCGGTTGATCTGGGTCTCGCCCTCGGCGGCGAGGCCGGCGATCACCAGGGAGACCGAAGCGCGCAGGTCGGTCGCCATCACGGGCGCGCCCTTGAGGCGCTCGACGCCCTCGACGATGGCGAGGTCGCCCTCGAGCCGGATCTTCGCGCCGAGGCGGGCCAGCTCCTGCACGTGCATGAACCGGTTCTCGAAGATCGTCTCGCGGATATGCGACTGGCCCTTGGCGAGCGTCATCAGCGCCATGAACTGCGCCTGGAGGTCGGTGGGGAAGCCCGGGAACGGGTCGGTGGTCACGTCCACCGCCGCGATCCCGCCGCCGTTGCGGCGGACCCGGATCCCGCCCTCGACCTGGCTGATCTCGGCCCCCGTGGTCGACAGCACGTCGAGCGCCGAATGCAGCAATTCGGCCCGGGTGTCCTTGAGGATCACGTCGCCGCCGGTCATCGCCACCGCCATGGCGTAGGTGCCGGTCTCGATCCGGTCGGGCAGCACCTCGTGACGCGCGCCGTTCAGCCGGGCGACGCCCTCGATCTCGATCCGGGGCGTGCCGGCGCCGCGGATCTTGGCGCCCATCTTGTTCAGGCATTCGGCTAGATCGACCACCTCGGGCTCCCGGGCGGCGTTCTCGATCACCGTGGTGCCGTAGGCCAGCGAGGCCGCCATCAGGGCCACATGCGTGCCGCCGACCGTGACCTTGGGGAAATTCACCTCGGCCCCGCGCAGGCCGTTCTTGGTGCGGGCGACCACGTAGCCGGCGTCGATCTCGATCTCGGCCCCGAGCTTCTCCAGGGCCATGATCAGCAGGTCCACCGGCCGGGTCCCGATCGCGCAGCCGCCCGGCAGCGAGACCTTGGCCTCGCCGAAGCGCGCGAGCAGGGGCGCCACCACCCAGAAGCTGGCCCGCATGGTCGAGACCAGGTCGTAGGGCGCGGTGGTGTCGATGACGTTCGAGGCGGTGAGGCGGATCGTCTGGCCGGTCTCGGTGGTCTGCCCGGGACGCTTGCCGACGACCATGTGGTCGACGCCGTGATTGCCCAGGATCCGCGTCAGCGCCGAGATGTCGGCGAGGCGGGGGACGTTGATCAGCTCCAGCGTCTCGCCGGTGAGCAGGCTCGCGATCATCAGCGGCAGCGCCGCGTTCTTGGCGCCCGAGATCGGGATCACGCCGTTGAGAGGCGCGCCGCCGGTGATGTGAATGCGGTCCATCGTGTGTCCTCGGGCGGCGCACCTCCCTGGCGCGCGGCCGGCCGTTCTCCTGGTGGACGCCGCGGCGCCCAGGCTTGGCCGTCCCCTATAGACCGGTTTTGTCGGAATCTGGACCGCGAGAATCGGTTTCGCTGGGTTCGGACTCGCCCGCCCCGGGCGACGGCCCCGTTTCGGCGCGGCCGCGACCCTGGGCCTTGCGCCGCCGCAGATTCTCGCGAAGCGCCGCCTTCAGGCGCTCGGCGCGGGCATCCTTGGTCTCGCTCATCGCGCGACCCTTCGTCGCCGCAGGCTTGAGGTGCGCGATCCCGCACCGGGGCAGGCCATTCGGCAGCAAGACGAGGGGATGCTCAAGGATCTGGAGCCGTGTTCGGGTGGGTCGCGAGCGGCCGCGAGGCTAGCGGGTTCGTCCTGGCCTCTCAACGGGCGCAGGGCAGAGATGTCGGAACCTTACCTTGAACCAGTTCCAGATCCGCGCGTATCTTGCGCCTCTCACGCGAAGGACTGGACCGAGGCCGTACCTCGATCGCGGGACTTGGGTGCCGTGCCGGCACCGCCCGCACGGCCGAACACGCGAAGGACGCTCGATGACCGTCACCCGGATGCCCAGCACGATGCTCGCCCAAGCGGGCTCGACGCGCGCCGGCTCTGGCTACGAGCGGTATTTCCGGGGTGCCCTGGACCAGCTCCATGGCGAGCGGCGCTACCGTGTCTTCGCCGATATCGAGCGGATCTCCGGCCGGTTCCCGACCGCCAAGTGGCGTAAGCCCGACGGCAAGACCACCGAGATCACCGTGTGGTGCTCCAACGATTATCTCGGCATGGGCCAGCACAGGGAGGTCGTCTCCGCGATGACCGACACCGCCGCGCGCTGCGGCGTCGGCGCGGGCGGCACGCGCAACATCGCCGGCAACAACTCGCCGCTCGTCGATCTCGAGCGCGAGCTCGCCGACCTGCACGGCAAGGAGGCCGGCCTCGTCTTCACCTCGGGCTACGTCTCGAACCAGGCCGGCATCTCGACGATCGCCAAGCTGATCCCGAACTGCCTGATCCTGTCCGACGCCTTCAACCACAACTCGATGATCGAGGGCGTCCGCCATTCCGGCTGCGACAAGAAGATCTTCCGCCACAACGATCTGCAGCACCTCGAGGAGCTGCTCCGCGCCGCCGGCGACCGGCCGAAGCTGATCGTGTTCGAGTCGGTCTACTCGATGGACGGCGACATCGCGCCGATCGGCAAGATCTGCGACCTCGCCGACACCTACGGGGCGATGACCTACCTGGACGAGGTCCACGCGGTCGGCCTCTACGGGCCCCGCGGCGGCGGCATCTCCGAGCGCGACGGCGTGATGCACCGGGTCGACGTGATCGAGGGGACGCTCGCCAAGGGCTTCGGCTGCGTCGGCGGCTACATCACCGCCTCGGCTGCGATCTGCGACGCGGTGCGCAGCTTCGCCCCCGGCTTCATCTTCACCACCGCGCTGCCGCCGGCGGTGGCCGCGGCCGCCCGGGCCTCGGTCCGCTATCTCAAGCGCTCGAATACCGAGCGCGAGGCGCACCAGGCCCAGGCCGCCGCCACCAAGGCGGCGCTGACCGAGGCCGGCCTGCCGGTTCTGGAGACCGAGACGCATATCGTGCCGGTGATGGTCGGGGACGCCGAGCTGTGCAAGGCGGCCGCCGACCACCTGCTGGAGCGCCACGCGATCTACATCCAGCCGATCAATTACCCGACGGTCCCGCGCGGCACCGAGCGCCTGCGCATCACCCCGTCGCCGTTCCACGACGCGGCCCATATCGCCCGCCTCGCCGCGGCGCTGGCCGAGACCTGGGAAACCCTGGACCTGCCGCGCGCCGGGACGGTGTTCGTCGAGGCGGCCGAGTAGGTTTGCTGCGGCCGGCCTCGCGCGCCGCTCCGCCCCCTCTGCGGGGAAGGGGAGCGGCAGTGGAGAATGAGGCTGCGCCGTCACGCCCACGCCGCTCTTCCGGGCGCCGGGTTCCCCTCTCCCGACCTCTGCTGTCGCAGGGGCCGCCCGCCCCCGCAGGGGGGAGGGGATGGCGCGCGTCAGCTTCGCTCCGCCTGTGTCGGAAGCCCCCGCCACAATCCGCTAACCTTGCCCATTCTCGGGCAGGCTCGTCTTTTCCGGCGCCGGCCTGTAACCACGGCGCCAACCTCCATTCCCCGAAAAGTCCCGGACCAATGATCTCCTCTCCGCTCATGACCGTGATGGTCGACGCCGTGCGCAAGGCCGCCCGCGGCCTGCGCCGCGATTTCGGCGAGGTCGAGAACCTTCAGGTCTCGCGGAAGGGGCCGGGCGACTTCGTCTCGGCCGCGGACCGGAAGGCCGAGGAGACCCTGCGCGACGCCCTGATGAAGGCCCGTCCCGGCTACAGCCTGGTGCTGGAGGAGAACGGCATCATCGAGGGCACCGACAAGAGCCACACCTGGCACGTCGACCCGCTCGACGGCACCTCGAACTTCCTGCACGGCGTGCCGCATTTCGCGATCTCGGTCGGGCTCGAGCGCGAGGGCCAGATCGTGGCCGGCGTGATCTTCGATCCGATCAAGGACGAGCTGTTCGTCGCCGAGCGCGGCAAGGGCGCCTATCTCAACAACCGCCGCCTGCGGGTCTCGGGCCGGCAGGACATGGCCGACGCGCTGGTCGGCTACGGCACGCCCTATCTCGGTCGCGGCAGCCATCCGCGCCTGCTGCGCGAGCTGGGTGCCGTGATGGCTGTGGCCGGGGGCACAAGGCGGATGGGCTCGGCGGCCCTCGACCTCGCCTACGTCGCCTGCGGCCGCCTCGACGGCTACTGGGAGCGCGACCTCCAGACCTACGATTTCGCCGCGGGCGTCATCCTGGTGCGCGAATCCGGCGGCTACGTCACCTCGGCGGACGGGGCGGCCGAGCCGCTCGCCGCCCGCTCGGTGGCCTGCGGCAACGAGGTGCTGCACCGGGAGCTGCTCGCCCTGCTCAAGAAGGTGCAGGCGGCCTGATCGCCGCAAGAGCCCGCGAAACTGGTCAGGGACCGGGGCATCTGCTTTAAGCGCGCCGTCCCCCACGGAAGGCCCGAACCCATGGAAGCCCGCCGCCACGTCGCGCTGAAGGATTCGATTCGCTCGATTCCCGATTACCCGAAGCCCGGCATCATCTTCCGCGACATCACCACGCTGCTCAGCGACCCGCGCGCCTTCCGGCGGGCGGTGGACGCGCTGGTCCATCCCTATGCCGGCGGGCGAATCGACCAGGTCGCCGGCATCGAGGCGCGGGGCTTCATCCTGGGTGGCGCCATCGCGCACCAGCTGTCCTGCGGCTTCGTGCCGATCCGCAAGAAGGGCAAGCTGCCCCACAAGACCGTCTCGATGGCCTACGCCCTTGAGTACGGCACCGACGAGATCGAGATCCATGTCGACGCCGTGAAGCCCGGCGACAAGGTGCTGCTGGTCGACGACCTGATCGCCACCGGCGGGACCGCCACGGCGGCCGTGAACCTGCTCCGGCAGATCGGCGCCGAGATCGTGGCGGCCTGCTTCGTGATCGACCTGCCCGATATCGGCGGGGCGCAGCGCCTGCGCGACATGGGCGTCGAAGTGCGCGCCCTGATGCAGTTCGAGGGTCATTGACGTCCACGAAACGTTGACTTCGCGGGACCCATCCGCCATAAGCCCGCCACTCGCGACGTGGCGCCCCGCATGGGCGCCCTTCGTGTTTGCAGACAACCAGGACGCGTGAAGGTCGGGTGCGGCATCAGCCGCCCGCGAGCGCGCCTCGACCTTTGAAGGCTCTGTGCCATGAAGAGAACCTACCAGCCGAGCAAGCTCGTCCGTAAGCGTCGTCACGGTTTCCGTGCGCGCATGGCCACCGCGGGTGGTCGCAAGGTGATCGCGCGCCGTCGCGCCCACGGTCGCAAGCGCCTGTCGGCCTGAGCCGGCGGATCCTCGCCGGCGCGGCCTTGCTCAGGCAGCCGCGCTGCGAGGCGTGAGCATGACGCGGAAACGTGAAACCCGGTTTTCCGAACGCGTCATGCAGCACACAGGATGAGATCGGCCGGGATCGAACCATCGATGGCGACGATCGAGCGGCTGAAGAAGCGGCCCGACTTCCTGGCGACAGCCGAGGGGCGCCGCTTCCATACCGAGCGCATGACCGCCCAGGGCCGCCTGCGTGATCCGCAGGCCGCGGACGGGCTGAGGCTCGGCTTCACCATCACGAAGCGCGTCGGCCATGCGGTCGAGCGCAACCGCATCCGGCGGCGCCTGCGCGCGGCCGTGAGCCTTGTCGCGCCCGATCTCCCGGGCGAAGTAGCCGGGCTGCCCGCCGACATCGTGCTGATCGCCCGGCGTCCGGCCCTGACTGCGCCCTTCGAGACCCTGGCCGAGGATCTGCGCCGCGCCATCCCGACCGTGACGCGACCGGCCACGCCGCGGCCGCCCGGTGCGAGATCCGGCGGCAAGTCTGGCAGCAAGTCTGGCGGCCGGCCGTCCAAGACCACACCTCTCCAGCGCGATGCGGGCCGGGCGCCCGCGCAGCCTGCATCCTCCGGCGCATCGGGTCGCGACCCGTCGCCGGGTGATGCCAGAGACTCCCGAATCACGGATGCGCGCGGGCCCGATCGGGTCGGTGCCGCTCCTGTTGCCACTCCGAACGCGTGCGGCGGTGTCCCCGATGGGCAATGACAAGACGAACATGTTCGTGGCCATCGGCCTGTCGCTGCTGGTGCTGCTCGGCTGGCAGTACTTCGTGGCCGGCCCCCGGGTGGAGCAGCAGCGCCTGATTGAGGCGCAGAACAAGGCCGCGCAGCAACAGCAGCAGCCGCCGGGCGTGACCCCGGAGGGCGTGCCGTCGCCCTCGCCCAAGGAGGGCGGCCCGGCCGCGCCGGTGCCCGGCACGGTTCCCGGCCAGGGCGGCCCGGTCTCCCGCGAGGCCGCGCTCGCCCGCTCGCCGCGCATCCGCATCGAGACCCCGGCGCTCAGCGGCTCGATCGCCCTCAAGGGCGGCCGCGTCGACGACGTGTCGCTGAAGAACTACCACGAGACCGTGGACCCGAAGAGCCCGGAGATCGTGCTGTTCTCCCCGGCCGGCAGCGAGGCGCCGTACTACGCCGAGTTCGGCTGGGTCGGCGCCAATGCCGGGCCGCTGCCCGGCAGCGAGACCCTCTGGACCAGCGACGGCAAGACGCTCTCCCCCGGCATGCCCGTGACCCTGACCTGGGACAACGGCGCCGGCCTCGTCTTCAAGCGCATCATCGCGGTCGACGACAAGTACATGTTCACCGTCCGCGAGGAGGTCGAGAACAAGGGCTCGGGCGCGGTGACGCTCTACCCGTACAGCCTCGTCTCCCGCTGGGGTAAGCCGCACACCCAGGGCTACTACGTCCTGCATGAGGGCATGATCGGCTATCTCGGCAACGAGGGCCTGCAGGAATTCACCTACGACAAGCTCGCCAAGGAGGGCGCCTATGGCGGCGCCAACACCAAGGGCCGTGCCTGGAACGGCGTGAGCGGCGGCTTCGTCGGCATCACCGACAAGTACTGGGCCGCGGCCGTGATGCCCGGCGACCAGAACGCGCCCTATACCGGCGCCTTCACCGACCGCACCGACGGCGCCACCAACGTCTACCAGGCGAGCATCCGCGGCGATGCCGTGAACCTGGAAGCCGGCGCCTCGGCCACCACGACCCAGCGCCTGTTCGCCGGCGCCAAGGAAGTGAACCTGATCAACAACTACGAGAAGGACCTCGGCATCAAGCACTTCGATCTGATGATCGATTGGGGCTGGTTCTTCTTCATCACCAAGCCGATGTTCCGGGCGCTGGACTTCTTCTTCCACCTGTTCGGCAATTTCGGCGTCTCGATCCTGGTGGTCACCTTCTGCCTGAAGCTGCTGTTCCTGCCGATCGCCAACCGCTCCTACGTGTCCATGGCCAAGATGAAGGCCGTGCAGCCCGAGATGGCCGCCATCCGGGAGCGCTACAAGGACGATCGCCTGAAGCAGCAGCAGGCCACGATGGAGCTGTACAAGAAGGAGAAGATCAATCCGGTCGCCGGCTGCTGGCCGGTGCTGATCCAGATCCCGGTCTTCTTCGCGCTCTACAAGGTCCTGTTCATCACCATCGAGATGCGCCACGCGCCGTTCTTCGGCTGGATCCACGATCTCGCGGCGCCGGATCCGACGAGCATCCTCAACCTGTTCGGCCTGCTGCCCTTCCCGGCGCCGGATTTCGTCCATCTCGGCGTCTGGCCGCTGATCATGGGCGTGACCATGTTCGTGCAGATGAAGATGAACCCCGCGCCGCCGGACCCGGTCCAGGCGCAGATCTTCACCTTCATGCCGATCGTGTTCACCTTCATGCTGGGCTCGTTCCCCGCCGGCCTGGTGATCTACTGGGCCTGGAACAACACCCTGTCGGTGATCCAGCAATACGTCATCATGCGTCGCAACGGCGTGAAGGTGGAGCTGTGGGACAACCTGCGGACCACGTTCCGGCGCGGCGGCACCAAGGCGGCGGCCACCAAGGGCTGACAAGGAAAGTCGTGACCGAGACCAACGACGACGCGGCCGACCTCCTGGAGGCCGGCCGCCTCCTGTTTGCCGGCGCGGCCGACTTCTACGCGGCTGCCCAGGTCCTTGAGCGCATCCCGCCCATGGAGGGCGTCGAGATCGCGTTCGCGGGGCGCTCGAATGTCGGCAAGTCGAGCCTGATCAACGCGCTGACCGGCCGCAACACCCTGGCGCGCACCTCCCACACGCCGGGGCGGACCCAGCAGCTCAACTTCTTCCGGATCGGCGATCGCCTCTCCCTCGTGGACATGCCGGGCTACGGCTACGCGGCGGTGGAGAAGGCCAAGGTCGAAGCCTGGACCAAGCTGATCCACGCCTACCTGAAGGGCCGGGCCAACCTCGCCCGGGTGTTCATGCTGATCGACGCCCGCCACGGCTTCAAGTCGATCGACACCGACGTGCTCGACGGGCTCGACAAGGCCGCGGTGAGCTATCAGGTGGTGCTCACCAAGGGCGACTCCCTGAAGAAGGGCGAGATCGAGAGCCGGATCGCCGGTATCCAGGCGGGGCTGGCCAAGCGGCCGGCGGCCTTCCCGCAGGTCATCCTCACCTCCAGCCGCGACGATCTCGGCGTGCCGGAGCTTCGCGCGGCGATCGCCAGGCTGCTGGTCGAGCGCGGCGCATGAGGGTCTCGGGACTCGACCGGGCGCTCGTGGCGCTGGCCTGCCTGGCCGGGCTGCTCGGCGTCGCGCTCAGCGCGGCGGCGGCCCATATTCCTGGCGCGGATTCGCTCAAGACCGCGGCCCAGTTCCTGCTGTTCCACGCTCCGGCGATCCTGGGGCTCACGGGTCTCGGCCGCCTCGGTCTGGCGCGGCCGGCGCTCGCTCGCGGCGCGGCCGGGCTGCTCGTGCTCGGCCTGATCCTGTTCTGCGGCGACCTCTCGGTGCGGACCTGGCTGCAGCAGCCGCTCTTCCCGATGGCCGCCCCCATCGGCGGCTTCGCCCTGATGGGCGGCTGGCTCCTGGGGGCGATCGGCGCCCTGATTCCCGGTCGGCGCGAGCCCCATCACGCTGGGTAACAACGGAGGCGGGACGCATGTCACGCCATCGTGATGTGCCTTAGGAACACCGCATTCCCCCGCTCCCTTCGCTCCGCACGGGATGAGGACCAGGGGGCGGAACGTGGCGAACGGACTCTCGCGGGTGAAGACGCTCGCGCGCAGCTGGGGTACCGCGGCGCGCAACCTCACCTTCGGACGCGACGAGGCGCTGCCGGTCGCCCCCGTATTGCCGCCGCCCCGATCCTACGCGGTCGACGCCGACATCCCGGTCGATATCGGCTGCATCAAGGTCTTCCGCGCCGAGAACTTTCCGGAATCGGGACCGAGCCCGTGGCTCGACCGACCCGATGCGCTGGAAACGATCGCGCGGCGCGTCGCCCGGGGTGAGATCACCGCCAAGCAGGCCGAGATCTGCCGCTACTGGGCCGAGCATGGCTACTACGTCGCCCGCGGGGCGATCGACCCCGACACGATCGACGAGGCCTGGGCCGCCTACGAGGCCGCGATCGCCCGGGGCGACCTGACCCTGGCGCCCGAGAAGGCCGCTGAGGACGATCCCCATCCGGGCCGCTACCTCAACCCGCACCTGAAGGTCGAGGAGCTCGACCAGCTGCTCAAGCACCCGGTGCTGGTCAATTTCAGCAGCATGGTTCTGGGGCGCCCGGCGATCCCGTTCCAGACCATCGCCTCGCACAAGGGCAGCCAGCAATCCGAGCACTCGGATTCGATCCACATGACCACGTATCCGCTCGGCTATCTCGCGGCCTGCTGGATCGCCATGGAGGACATCCACGCCGATTGCGGGCCGCTGGTCTATTATCCGGGCACCCACCGCCTGCCGTACCTGTTCAGCCACGACGTCGGCATCTCGACCGACGATTTCCGCGAGCGCGGCTACGCGGCCTATGCGGAGCGCTACGAGCCCGCGATCAAGCGCGAGATCGCCGATCACGGCGCCCAGCCGCAGCACTTCCTGGCCCGCAAGGGCGACGTGCTGTTCTGGCACGCCAATCTCCTGCACGGCGGATCGGCCCGCAACGACCTGCGCCATTCGCGCAAGGCGCTGGTGCACCATTATTTCGCCGAAGGCTGCATCTGCTACCACGACCTCTCGTCGAGCACGTCGGCGGTCCACGGTCCGGTCGAGAGTCTGCCGACTTGCGGCGCGTCGAGCCCCGATATCGCGGTGCGCCAGAAGATCGCGTCGTAGCCGGCCCGGAATTCAGGCCGCGCGTACCGACAGGAAGTCTAGCGCCGGCCCCTGCGCCTCGGAGAAGACGCCGGCGGTGAGCGCGCCGCCATAGACCGCGGCGGTGTCGAGATTCGTCCGGAAGGGGCGCACCTCCGGACGGCCGCTGCGCTGGGGCGTGTGGCCGTGGACCACGTGCCGGCCGAAATCGTGATCCCCCTCGAGGAACGGCTCGCGGATCCACAGGCGGTCATGAACGTCCGAATCCGGCGCCGCGGTGCCGGGACGCAGGCCGGCATGGACGTACCAGCGTGCCGCGTCCCCGTGCAGGGTCGGCAGCCCCTCGATCCAGTCGAGGGTGTCGCGCGGCAGGCCGGTGAGATCCCGCGCCCCGAACGAGTCGAGCGTGGCGTCGCCGCCGCAATAGAGCCAGTGCCGGGCCGCATCCGGCGACAGGAGCGCGTCGAGCAGCATGCGCTCGTGGTTGCCCATCAGGCAGGTGACGCGCTCGGGCTCGGCCCAGCTCAGGCGGCTGATGGTGCGCAGCACCGCGGCGCTGTCGGGGCCGCGGTCGACATAGTCGCCCAGGAAGACCAGGCGGTGGGCGCGCTCCCCGGCATGGGCGGCGATCCGCTCCAGCAACGTATCCAGCAGGTCGGCGCGGCCATGCACGTCGCCGATGGCGTAGGTGAGGGTCTGGGACTCCATGCGCCATCGTCCACAGGAGACGTCGCGCGCGCAAGGCGTGAGGGCGGATCCTCAGCCCTTCGCCTCCCGGGCGTAGCGGCCGTCGTACCGGCCCGCCCGGATCTGCGCGAGCACCTCGTTTTCCCGGGCCACCTGCGCATGCACGGCCTCGATCAAACCGGGCGCGAGCGCGGGCGGGAAGGTCACGACGCCGTCCGCATCGCCCACGACCACGTCGCCCGGGTTCACGGTCCAGCCGCCGATGGACACCGGAAGGTTCGTGGCGCCGGGCCCGGTCTTGAACGGGCCCCTCGGGATCGCGGCGCGGGCGTAGCAGGGGAAGTCCGACTCGGCGAAGGCGTCGGTGTCGCGCACGGCCCCGTCCACCACAAAGCCGGCTACGCCCCGGCTCTCCGCGATCGCCTTCATCACGTCGCCCACCAGCGCCCGGCTCGTATCGCTGCCGCCATCGACCACGATCACGTCTCCGCGACGGGCCTGCTCCAGCGCTTGGTGGATCGCGAGGTTGTCGCCGGCCCGCACCTGTACCGTGAAGGCCGTGCCGAGCAGCCGGCTCCGCCGGTGGAAGGCACGCAGCCCGAGCAGGACCGGCATCCGGTCGAGGCAATCGCTGATCGTCGCCGTGGCGACGTCCTGGAATGCGGCGAGCAGGTCGGGATCGACGGCGGGCGGCGGCGGATTGTGCGTGATGCCGGGCATCGGCGGGGACCTCGCTGACGGCGCGCCGCAGGATCCGGCCGGATCGCGTCGGGGCCGCGCCGGGGCGGATCTTGCCTCAGGATCCGCGCGGTGTCGCGTTCGGTGCCGTCAATGCTCGGCGGCCTGGGGCGCGCCGGCGCCGCCGCCGGTGGCCAGCCTGCGCCGGGCATCGGCCTGGCCGCTGGTCGTCCCGAAATAATTCGCCGAATCGCCGAGCTGCACCGCCGGCTGGCAATTCGGCGTGCAGGAGAGCGATTCCCGGTCGAGCCCGCGCTGGACCGTGATGGTCGTATCCCGCGACGCCTCGACCCGGATCATCGTCTCGGCGATCAGGCTGCCGCCGGTATCGAGCGCGATCAGGTTGGTCGAGCCGAAGCTCTTGCCGGTGAGCACGAGCACGCCGTTCTTCTGCGGCGTAACCTCGGCGATGATCGGGTTGCCGACGATGACGGTCGCGGTCTTCTCCGGCAGGCGGATCACCTTGGCGTTGTCCACCAGCACGGTGACGATCGGCAGCGGCTCCGGCTGGGCAGCCGCGACCGACGCGCCCGTCAGCAGGAGGACGAGGCCAGCTCGGGCCCCATTCGACAGGGTGCGGCGCATCGGGCGGTTCTCGGAAGCGACCGGCGCCCGCGCGAGGCGGCGCCTGAAGCTGTAGCGCTAGCGCGGGATCGATGAAGGAACCGCTAAGCATGAGTAATGCCGCGGCATGTCAAGCGGCGGCGAAACTGATCCTTCACTAAGCTCGCAGACGGACCGGCGCGAACTTTGATCGAGGCGTGATTTAACCGATTTTCAAGGCGTATCGAACAGTCTGCAGCGGCCGCCGATCGGGACGTAGAAATCTTCGTCGGTCATCTCACAAGCTTCACGTTACAAGTTCTTGTTCGAAGGATCGCCTCCTATGAAGACCCTGTTCTCGCGCTTCGCCTCGGACGAGTCCGGCGCCACCGCGATCGAGTACGGCATGATCGCCGCCCTGATCGCCGTCGTGATCATCGGCGCGCTGAAGACCGTCGGCACCTCGCTGTCCGCCAAGTTCAGCGCCATCTCCGGCAACCTGACCGCCACCCAGTAATCGACGTCCGAGCGGTCAGGATCTGCGGCAGGTCCGAGGCTCCGTCGCGTGGCGCGAGGGAGCCTCGGCCGGCCGGATTCGCCGTTCGGCGGCGGCCTCGATCCCGAGCCGCGTACCGGGCAGGCATGGATAGGGTTGGACCCGAGATGGTTGGCGCAGGATCGGCGATCGCGAGCCTCGGCACGGCGGGCTTCGGCCTCATGGTGCTGTTCCCGTTCCTGATGGCCTACGCGGCCGCGAGCGACCTGCTGACGATGCTGATCCCGAACCGGATCTCGTTGGCTCTGGTGGCGGGTTTCGCGCTGCTCGCCCTGACCGGGCCGATGAGCTGGTCCGAGATCGGCCTCCATCTCGGGGCTGGCGCCGCCGTCCTTGCCGGAACCTTCACGCTGTTCGCTTTCGGGGTGATCGGCGGTGGCGACGCGAAGCTCGCCGCCGCCACCGCGCTCTGGCTCGGCTTCGAGGGCCTGGGCGATTATCTCCTGGTCGCCTCCATCTTCGGCGGCGCCCTGACGCTGGCGATCCTGGCCGCGCGCGCCTACCCGTTGCCGATGCGCGTCGCCCGGCTGCCCTTCGCGCTGCATCTTCACGACGCCAAGACCGGCATCCCCTACGGGATCGCGCTCGCCGCGGCCGCGCTCCTCGTCATGCCCGACACCGAGATCTGGACCCGGGCGCTCGCGGGCTGACGCAGCCGCGCCGCACACACCGGCCAGCACGGGCCAACCGGAGCGATTCCCGGCGACGGGATCTGGAGCCCCGGTCCGGGGCCGGCTAGAACGGAACCATGTCGTTCGCGCTGCTGCGTCGCCCCGATCCCGGCCACCTCGAGGTCCAGCACGAGGGAGCCAGCTTCCAGATCGCGCTGCGTCGGCGGCCGACCGCGCGCCGGATCACCCTGCGGGTCTCGGCCGCCACCGGCGAGGTCGTGATCACCCTGCCGAGCCGCACCGCGGTGAACACGGCCCAGCGTTTCGCCACCAGCCATGCCGGCTGGATCGCGGCGCGGCTGGCGCGCGTGCCCGAGCGGGTCCTGTTCGTCCCGGACGCGATCCTGCCCGTGCGCGGAGAGCCGCATCGCGTGCAACTGCGCGACACCCGCAGCGGGACGGTGCGCGTCGAGGCGGGGGAGGGGGATCCGGTGCTCTCGGTTTCCTGCGATTCCGCGCATGTCCCGCGCCGGATCCGGGACTACCTGACCCGGGAGGCGCGGCGGGACCTCCTCGAGGCCGTGGAGCGCTACGCGCCGCTGCTCGGCCAGAGGCCGGCGCGCATTACCCTGCGGGACACACGCAGCCGCTGGGGCTCCTGCACGGCCCGGGGCGAGCTGAACTTCTCGTGGCGCCTGATCCTGGCGCCCCCGATGGTGTTGGATTACCTCGTCGCCCACGAGATGGCGCATCTGCGCGAGATGAACCACTCCGCCCGCTACTGGGCGCTGCTGCGCGGCCTGTGCCCGAACGTCGACGCGGCCGAGGCGTGGCTGAAGCGCAACGGCACCAGCCTGCACCGCTACGGCTGATCGGGCCTCAGCCCTTGGCGCGCAGAACCTTCTGGCGGGTGACGGTCTCGGCTGGCCAGGCCGGTCGCGGATCGACATGGCCCGGCTCGAGCGTGCGCGGGGCCACGCTGTCGCAGACCTCGCGCTGGCGGATGATCACCGGGTTGCCGAAGGCGTCGCGGCGCCGCACCAGGCCGCCCTCGCGGCAATAGCCGGCGATCGCGGCCTGACCGTTGCGGCGGCCATACGGGTTCACCGCCACCGGCGGATGCTCGACGACCAGCGTGTCGGAGCGGTTGAGGGAGCGTTCCACGTAGGTGGTCTCGGAGACCGGAAGCGACTGCGCCCCGGCCTGCGCGAGGGTGGCCAGCAAGCAGGCGGCCGAGAGGGCGAACAGGCGCATCACAGCTTCAGGATCCTGCGCTGGAGGAAAAGCGACCTTCATTTAGGTCGTTCTGCAACCCCCGGGTAGCGCCCAGGGGCAACACTGGAGCCGGCATCGCTTGACAGCGCGGGGCTGACCATGGTCGGAACACCCGCGATTTTACGGCCCCGCCGGTCCTCGGCGGTGGCGTTCCGAAGGGTTCGGTGGTGCCGCTTCACGCGAGGCTCGATCGTTTTCGGCGCGTGGTCCGGCGCGTCGCGCTGCCGGTATCCCTCGCCCTGTCCGCCCTGGGGCTCGCCTCCGCCGGGCCGGCCGCCGCCCAGGGCATGGTGCGCAAGACCTTCGACGACTGGCAGCTGCGCTGCGAGACGCCGGCCGGCGCCAAGGCCGAGCAATGCGCGCTCGTGCAGTATCTGGCCGCGGAGGATCGCCCCAACCTCACCCTGGTGGTGATCGTCCTGAAGACCGCTGACAACCGCGGCTATCTGCTGCGCGTGGTGGCGCCGCTGGGCGTGCTCCTTCCCTCCGGCCTCGGCCTGAAGATCGACCAGACCGATGTCGGCCGGGCCGGCTTCGTGCGCTGCCTCACCACCGGTTGCGTGGCCGAGGTGGTGATGGATGACGGCTTGATCCGCCAGTTCAAGGGCGGCACGCAGGCGACCTTCATCGTGTTCCAGACGCCCGAGGAAGGCGTCGGCATTCCGCTTTCGATGAAAGGCTTCGCGGCCGGGTTCGACAGCTTGAAATGACGATGCCGCTCGGGAGCCGCGCGATGATCGGAGGTCGTGACCTGTTTCTGGGCCTGTGCGGCCTGATCCTCGCGGGTTCGCTGGCCGCGGGCCCGGCTCGTGCGGAGGAGGGCAACGTCCTCTCCAACCTGTTCAAGTTCGGCGGCACGACCGTGCCGCCGTCGCAGGCCCAGAGCCTCGATCCGCCCTATTGCCCCCCGGTCGAGGTGGCCGAGAACGGCGCGGCCTATCGCATCCTCGCCGGAAGCGACGTGCGGACCCAGTTCTCGGTCGGCCGTCTCGCCCGGGAATGCACCCGGCGCCAGGACGGCTCGGTCACCGTCAAGGTCGGGGTCGAGGCCAATGTCCTGCTCGGCCCGAAGGGCGCCCCCGGCCGGTTCGACGTGCCGGTGACGATCCAGATCCGCCACGAGGGCAAGGTGCTCGCGAGCCGCGTCGAGCATTCCAGCGTGGTCGTCGGCCCGGGCGAGGCGCAGGGTTTCGCCACCATCGTGGCCGAGGAGCTCACGGTCCCGCCGGCCGCGGCCGAGGATTACGACATCACCGTCGGCGTCGGCAGCGGCAGGACCGCCGGCGGCAAGGCCGCCGCGAAGCCGCGGCGCAAGAAGCCGGCGGTCGCCGCGGAGCCCGCCAGCGGAGGCGACGCTGCCCAGTGATGCCGCGGCGCGTCTTGTCGATCCGATCGCGCTGACGGGGAAAGCCGGACACGGCGCGCCCTGGCTCGGCCGCGCGACGCGCTTCCGGCTGGAGTCGGCCGACGATGCCGTCTTCGATCGCCGCCTCGTCCTGCCCGACAACCCGGCCGGCTGGATCGTGCTGAGCTATGCCGGCGATCCGGGGGCCGTGCCCCGCCGGCCGATCCTGCGGGTCCTGCGCGGGGCCGACGGCGTGCCGCAGGATTTCGTCCTGCCGGGCGCCGCGCACGGCTACGCCCACTGGCTCGGCCTGATCCCCCCGGATACCCGGGAGATCCGCCTGTCGGCCGGCCCCGGCTTCGCGCTGGAGCGGGTCGGGGCTCGGCGCGAGGTCTCCGTGCTCGCCCAATGCCTTTTGCGCCGGCCCGGGCGGTTCGTCTCGGCGCTCTACGAACGCGCGCGCGGGTCCGAGCGGCGCTACCGCGATACGCTGCGCGGGGCCTGCGCGGTGACGCCGCTGACGCAGTACCGGTCCTGGGCGGCATCGCGGGACCGCCCGGTCCGCGCCGTTCCGACCGATCTGCGGATCCGCTGCCTCGTCCTGACCCGATCCGGCGAGGCGGCGGCGCTCGCCGCGACCCTCGACGCGCTGGCCGTGCAGGGCCACCCGACCCATAGCATCGGCGTCGCCTGGGAGGATGCCCGCCCCGCATCGCCGGATCCCCGGGCCGCGCATCAAATCTGGGATGATCGCGCCACCGCGGCCGACCTGATCGCCGGGGGCGACGCCCTGTGCCTGCTCCGGGCCGGCGACATCCCGACCCCCGACGCGCTCGCCCTGCTGGCGCCGGCCCTGGCGGGGGCGGATCTCGCCTACGGCGACGAACTCGGCCCCGACGACCGGCCGCGGCTCAAGCCGGATTGGAGCCCGGATCTCGCCCTCGCCACCGGCTACGCGAGCCGCGCGGCCCTGTTCGCGCGCACGTTGCTCGACCGGCTGCCGCCCCGGCCGCTCGGATCCATGGCCGAGGCGGTCCTGGCGATCGAGGCCGCGGCGATCGTTGCCGGCGCGCGCGGCACCCATGTCCCGCGCGTCCTCGCCCGCACGACAAGCGATGTCCTCGATCCGCCGGCGCGCGCGCGGGCGCTCGCTGCCCGCCTCGAGGGGCTGGCCGCCCCGGTCCGGGCCGCCTTCCGCAACGGCGCGATCCAGCTCGACTGGCCGCTGCCGAGCCCCGCCCCGAGGGCCAGCATCGTGATCCCGTCGCGCGACCGCCTCGACCTGATCGAGCGGGTCTGCCGCGGCGTGCTGCACGAGACCGCCTATGCCGATCTCGAGCTGATCATCGTCGATAACGGCTCCACCGATCCGGCCGTGCTGGCCCATTACGACGAGCTGCGCCGGGACCCGCGGGTCCGGATCCTGATCGACCCGCGACCCTTCAACTTCGCCGCCATGGTCAATGACGGCGTCGCCGCCGCGACCGGCGCGATCGTGGTGCTGCTCAACAACGATGTGGCGGTTCTGGACCCCGGCTGGCTCGACGCGATGGTCCGCCAGGCCGGCCGCCCGGAAGTCGGGGCCGTCGGCGCAAAGCTCCTCTACGCGGACGGTACCCTGCAGCATGCCGGGGTGGTGGTCGGCCTCGGCGGGCGCGCCGGCCATATCCTGCGCCGCCGTCCCGGGGATACGCCGGGCCATCTCGGCCGCCTGCGCGTGGCCCACGAGGTCTCGGCGGTGACCGCCGCCTGCCTCGCCGTATCGCGCGACAAATACCTGGCGGTCGGCGGCTTCGACGCCGAATCCTTCCCGGTGGATTTCAACGATGTCGATTTCTGCCTGCGGCTGGGCGCCGCCGGCTGGAAGACGATCTGGACCCCGTCCGCCACCCTGGCCCATCTCGAATCCGTCAGCCGGGGGCCGTCGGTCGGGGCCAAGCGCGCCCGTTTCGAGCAGGAGGCCGCCCGGTTCTCCGAGCGCTGGCGCGATGTGATCCGCCACGATCCGTATTACCATCCCGCCCTGTCGCTCACGACCTTCGGCGAGGATCTCGAATGATGCGGCGGCCATGAAACGGCCTGCGCCGGAGCTTGCGGAGACGCTGCATCTCGGCATCCCGCGCCGCCCCGGCCGCGCGATGCTCGCTGCGCTGCGCCATCTTCTCGGCCGCCCCCGGGCGACGGGAGAGATCCTGCTCGCGCGGCTCCAGGGTCGACGCCTGCGCGCGCGCCAGAAGCTGGCGGCTCTGGTCGGGATCGACCACCGGCTCGCGCTCCCGGCGGGCATCCTCGATCGCTTCCCGCCCGCGCCGGCCCCGCCGCGCGACGCCATCCGGGTGTTCGGCGACGGCGTCCTCGTCCCGGGCGCGGCCGCGCGCATCGCCGCCGCCTTCGCGGCCGATCCCGAACTCCAGGCGGTCTACGGCGACGCGCTGATTCAGGACCGCGCGCGCGGCCCGGTGCGGCCGCTGCTCCCGCCGGTCTTCGACACCGACCTCCTGGCCGCGGTCGATTATCTCGAGCCCCTGCTGGCCTGCCGTCCGGGAGCCCTGGCGCCGGAGACGCAGCCGAGCGGGCCCGCCGACGCCGCGTTCCAGATCGCCGAGCGGTACGGCGCCCGCACGATCGGCCACCTGCCCGAGATCCTCGCGATCCGGCGCGGCGACCCGGCCGACACCGTGTCGCCGGCAGGGGAGGGGGGGCGGCACCGCCATCGCGACGCCCTGCGCCGCCACCTCGACCGGTCGGGCCAGACCGCGAGCCGCATCGTCGTCGATGGGCACGGCCTCCTGCAGGTCGAGCATCCTTTGCCCGATCCGCGACCCCTGGTGAGCGTCATCGTGCCGACCCGCGACCGGCTCGACCTGCTCCGCCCCTGCCTCGACAGCCTCGCGGCCTGCACCGACTGGCCGAACCTCGAGATCCTGGTCTGCGATAACGACAGCCGCGAGCCCGAGACGCTGGCCTTCCTGCAAAACCTCGAGCGTGAGGGGAGGGGGGGCGTCGTGCCCTGTCCCGGGCCGTTCAACTTCGCCGCGATGAACAATGCCGCCGCCGCCCGCGCCCGCGGTGCGCTGCTGGTCTTCGTCAACAACGACGTCGAGGCGTTCCGGCCGGATTGGCTCGCCCGGATGGCCCGGGAGGCCCTGCGCCCGGAGATCGGCGCGGTCGGCGCCCGGCTCCTCGACGGCGAGGGTCGGATCCAGCACGGCGGCATCGTGCTGGGCACCGGCGGCTTGGTCACGCACGCGCATCGCCACTTCCCGGGGGACGCTCCGGGCTACCTCGCGGGCCTGCGCGCGACCCACGCGGTGTCCGCGGTCACCGCCGCCTGCCTGATGGTCGAGACCCGAAAATTCCGGTCGGTCGGCGGCTTCGACGATGCGGATTTCGCGGTCGATTTCAACGATGTCGACCTGTGCCTGCGCCTGAACGCGGCCGGTCACCATACGCTGCTGGTGCCCGGGGCGGTGCTGCATCACCGCGAATCGGCGAGCCGCCGCTGGACCCGGGAGGCCCGCGCCCGCCACGAGCGCGAGATCGCGGCGCTCAAAAAGCGATGGGGGCCGCTGCTGGTGCAGGACCCCCATTATCACCCGGGCTTCGACCCGGATCTCTCGACCCACGCACGCCTGCGCGCGGGGTTTCCGGAAGCGGGTCCGGCACCGGTGCGACGCCCGCCCGCCTAGAGCATCGCCCCGAAAGGTGGCCGCCGGCTTCCGGGTCGGGCGAGGCGCGAGGCGCGGCCTACTGGACGAGGCGCGGGCCGCCGCCCTGGACCTTCTCGTTCTCCGACATGATCCCGAGCCGCTTGGCGACTTCCGTATAGGCCTCGATCAGGCCGCCCAGATCCTTGCGGAACCGGTCCTTGTCGAGCTTGTCCGAGGACTTGATGTCCCACAGCCGGCACGAATCCGGGGAGATCTCGTCGGCCACGACGATGCGCATCATGTCGCCTTCCCACAGGCGGCCGGTCTCGATCTTGAAGTCCACGAGCCGGATGCCGACGCCGAGGAAGAGGCCCGACAAGAAGTCGTTGACGCGGATCGCCAGCGCCATGATGTCGTCGATCTCCTGGGGCGTCGCCCAGCCGAACGCGGTGATGTGCTCCTCCGACACCATCGGGTCGTTGAGCGCGTCGTTCTTGTAGTAGAACTCGATGATCGAGCGCGGCAGCTGGGTGCCTTCCTCCAGGCCCAGCCGGGTCGCCAGCGAGCCCGCCGCGACGTTGCGCACCACCACCTCGAGCGGGATGATCTCGACCTCCCGGATCAGCTGCTCGCGCATGTTCAGCCGGCGGATGAAGTGCGTCGGCACGCCGATGTCGTTGAGGTGCTGGAACACGAATTCCGAGATCCGGTTGTTCAGCACGCCCTTGCCGTCGATGATCTCGTGCTTCTTCGCGTTGAAGGCCGTGGCGTCATCCTTGAAGTGCTGGATGAGCGTCCCGGGCTCGGGCCCCTCGTAGAGGACCTTCGCCTTGCCCTCGTAGATGCGACGGCGGCGGTTCATAGGCGTGTACCGTGGTTTGAGGAAGTCCATGGGCCGAGGCTCCTGATGCGCGACGATTGGGAGGAATCCGCGGCGCGGCGACCGGATGCTGAGGTCGGGCAGCCGGACGGCCTCTGCCCGAGGGCCCGGCTACTGCCGTTCAAACTAGCCGAACCGGGGTTCCAGCACAACGCGTTGGCCCGCAGGGCGGGATTGCGGGCGCGGGCCCGGACGTGCCGCCGACCGCCTGCGGGCCCCACCCATCACGCCGTCACGCGGCGGTCTTCGACGGGTATCGGCAGAGATCGGCGATGAGGCAGCGCGGGCATTCGGGCTTGCGCGCCTTGCAGGTGTAGCGGCCGTGCAGGATCAGCCAGTGATGGGCATGCAGCCGGTAGGGCTCCGGCACGATCGCCTCCAGCCCGGCCTGGACCTTGTCGGTCGTGCCTCCGACGAACAGCGGGATCCGATTCGAGACCCGGAAGATATGGGTGTCGACCGCGATCCGCGGCACCTGGAAGGCGACGTTCAGCACGACGCTCGCCGTCTTGGCCCCGACCCCGGGCAGCACCTGCAGCGCCTCGAGGCTCGCCGGCACCGCGCCGCCATGCTGCTCGACCAGGATGCGCGAGAGCGCGATGACGTTCCTCGCCTTGGTGTTGAACAGCCCGATCGTGCGGATGAAGCCGCGGACCGTCTCCTCGCCGAGCGCCAGCATCTTCTCGGGTGTGTCGGCCACCGCGAAGAGCGGGCCGGTGGCGAGGTTGACGCCGCGATCGGTCGCCTGCGCCGACAGGACCACGGCGACCAGGAGGGTGAATGGGTTGACGTACTGCAGCTCGCCCTTCGGCTCCGGCTCTGCCGCGTGGAAGCGCCGGAAGATCTCGGTGAGCGTCGCCGGATCGACCGCCTCCGGCGCGGTCTCGATTCGGGCGGTCTGGGCCGGGCCGATCCGTCCGCCGAGACGCCCGGACGCCGCGGCCTTCGCGGTCCCGCCTGCGGCACGCCGTCGAGGGGGGCTGTTAACCGAGGGCGGAGGCTTTCTGGCGGGCATCGGCGCGTTATATGGATCGCATGGCGACCGGCAATCCTTCCGTCCATCCGCACGGGCTCGACCCGGACACGATCGACCGGCCGGTTTTCTCCGCCACCATCCGGCCGCATCAATCCCTGAGCCGTCTCGGCTTCCGCATCGTGATGACCGGTTGCTGCCTGGTCTCGCTCACCGTCTCGGTCTGGGCCTGGCGGATGGGGTTCTGGCCGGTGGCCGGGTTCTTCGGCCTCGACATGCTGGCGATCTACGCGGCGTTGAAGGTCAGCTTCCGGCGCGGCCGCTCCTTCGAGGAGGTGATGATCTCGCAGATCGAGATCCTGCTCGCCCGGGTCAGCTACACGGGCGAGCGGCACGAATGGCGGTTCAATCCGCTCTGGACCAAGATCGTGACGGTCGAGGACGACGAGTACGGGCTCCAGCGACTCACCCTGGTGTCGCGGCGCCAGCAGGCTCTGGTCGCGCGCGATGCCGATCCGGACGAGCGCGCGCGCATCGCGCAGGGCCTCGGCCGTGCGCTGGCCCAGGTGAAGAAGGGCTACTGAGCGCTGCGCGCTGGTTTTCCGGATTCACACAGGCCCACGATCGCACCGCAACAAACCGGTTGACGCCCCCGGTTCACCTGCCTATAGAGCTGTCCATCGGCGCCGGCCGCGGAAGTGGCCCGGGCGCTGAAGCATCTTCTAACAGGATCGGCGATTGGCCGGCGGGTTTGCCGGGCGGTCTGCTGTTTTTGTTCGATGCCGACCCTGAGGTCTTCTCCGCTTCCGCGGGCTGAACAACGGGGTTGACAGGGAGATCGGCGGGCTCTAAACGCCCTCCACCGCTGAGGCGGCCGACCGGATGGTCTGGCCAGTATCACGGTTCTCCTAGTCGGACAAGCGGTGGATCGGGGTCTCGGCCCGGATCGACGTATCGTCTGCAGCGATACCGGTTCTGCCGGTGCCGCGGGTCTTTGACATTGTTGGATTTGAGGAAGGGAGACGCGGACGGCGTTTGTCCTTGCGGCTGGGGCTTCGTGCCCTGGCAAGTGAGAGACTAGTGCCGATCGTCGTGTTTCTCTTTTTGAGCTCACCGATTTCGTCGCGCTGTGAAGCGCTGCGGGATCGATTGTGAGGCTCCGTCTGAGAATTACGTGATCGGCCAGATCAATCTCTTCAACGTGAGAGTTTGATCCTGGCTCAGAGCGAACGCTGGCGGCAGGCTTAACACATGCAAGTCGAGCGGGCACTTTCGGGTGTCAGCGGCGGACGGGTGAGTAACGCGTGG
>NZ_FOQW01000044.1:0-4873 GCF_900113845.1 Methylobacterium brachiatum
GGCGGGGACACGAGCCTGCGCGGGGCCACGGTCACGGGCGGGCAGATCGTGGCCTCGGTCGGCGGCGACCTGACGATCGAGAGCCGGTTCGACACCGCGCGCTACCGGGAGAGCATCCTCCAGGCGCAGGGGCGGTTCGGCGGCGGCGGCGTGTCGGGTGGCGCGAGCCGCGGCAGCGTGCGCGGCGACAGCGCGACCGTGGCCGAGCAGAGCGGGCTGATCGCGGGGGCGGGCGGCTACCAGCTCAGCGTGGGCGGCGGGGTGAACCTGATCGGGGGTCTGATCACCGCGACGGCGGATCCGTCGCAGAACCGCTTGTCGGCCGACCGTCTGACCTTCTCGGACCTCGTCGGCAGCACCCGGGCGATGAGTTCGAGCATGGGGCTATCGATCGGCAGTTCGGAGAAGGACGGGCTGGGCCTGCCGCTGCCGCAGGTCGGCATGCCGGTGCAGCAATCGAGTTCCGGGTTTGCGCGGGCGACGCTGTCACCGGGCACACTGGAGCTGCGCAACCAGGGGCAGGACCTGTCGGGCCTGAACCGGGACGCGAGCGCGGCCAACCGCCCGGCGCAGCCCTACGACATCGAGCGGCTGCAGGCGCGCCAGCGGAACGTCGTGGCTCTGTCCGAGCTGTTGAACATCGGGGTCGGCCACCTCTCGAAGGAGCTCGGGCTGACGGAGGGCTCGGCGGAGAAGACGGTGCTGCACGCGGCGGTGGGGGCGCTGACGGCGCAACTGGCCGGCGGGAACGTGGCGAGCGGGGCGCTGGCGGGCGCGGCGAGCGAAGTCGCCAACGGGGTGTTGCAGCAAGTGCTGCGGGCGAACCCGAACCTGACGGATGCGCAGCAGGCGGCGATCACGCAATGGGTCGGTGCGGCGGTGGGTGCGCTAGCAGGCGGTCAGCTCGGGGCGGCGACTGGGTTCGACAACGTCACGCACAATTACCTAAACCACGACGACGCAGACAAACTGCTTCGGGCGAAGGCCGCGTGCCAAGCCGGCAATTCCGATGCATGCGCGGAGCAGACCGCGCTCGAAGAAAAGGATGCCGAGCAGCAGGCTAGATTTCTTACCTGTAAGGACTCCAGCTTCAACGCACCGGGCTGCGGCACGGTCGCAGCCGACGCCGCTGCAGCACTCTCGAGTTATTCCGGCACGATATCATTCATATTGTCCGCAGATGATCGGGAAAAGATCGCAACCAGTAGCGATAATATAAATCGAATACTTCAAATACTAGCCCCAAATGGAATGGATAAGCTTTCAGATCAAGAACAGAATCGAATCTTGGTTGCCGCCGACATCATAGCAGGTGATTTTACGGGCATTCTCCGAATACCGACAGCAATTAACAGCATAATTAACGGAGATCCCGCGGCATTTCTGCAGATCGTCGGTTTGGTATCAAGAAATGGCTCGCTGGCTAATTTAGGAAGAATTCCAAGCGGAAACGTCAATACCCCTCTTGATCTCAGAATTCCATCAGGTATAAACTACAGAATAGCCAATAACAACGATATTGGGATCGCTTGGACAAATAACGTTTCAGGCATTCAGGGGCAAGGGATGCCGTTCGAGGATTTTCTTGCAACAGAACTTTCAGCTGACAGCCGATTGCCACCGGGCTTCAGAACCATCGATTTTTTTGATGAAAATACTGGCCTTGCAACCAGTGCAAAAACACTCAATACGATGACCCAAGATAGGATTGACGAACCTGCCAAGCTTTACTATTCTCTCAAGAGCAATATCGATGATTTTGCCAGTTATACAACATACACTCTAACCAACAAAACGGTGAAATCTACGGATATTTTGAGCCGAGACTTACAAGTTGCTGTTCCGGCCGGCACGACAGAGGCTCAATGGGCGCAAATCCAGAGGGCATCGAATTATGCCAGCAGCCAAGGCATCAATCTTAGAATCACGGTGGTACGATGAGCGAACAGGTGATCAGAGGTTATTGGGCACATGCATGGCACAACAAGGATTTTATACTTATTCAAACCTATTCGGGTTACCGAGGGGGGACGAATGGCGATTTCAAGGGTAAGACTAATTATCTGGAGCCAGATGCTACTGATGAGGTTCTTGGTTCGGCCGTTCAGGATGCAATGGCCCACAGCCGATGGGTCTTGCCAGCTCCGCGTGAGGGAACGACCTACCCAGAGGGGGTCGAATTTGATGCCGATCTCGGTGATTGGAAAATATCCAAGGAGCGGTTCGAGCTTTTTGTAAAAAACGTAATGCGCAAATATCGTTACAAGACCAAAGGAACTTTGTTTCAAGATATGAAAAACTGTTCTATTGAAAAAAAAAATGGTCAAATAAAATTTATGCCTATGCATCACGAGAAATTCGACCGTTGGTCACGGACTAAAGGAGATGGTATCGAGGATTTTATTATCCCAGATACCAGCACGAACGCCGAGATCGGAGCGGCTCTTCGGACAGCTTTCAGCCGCTGTACTGGCTGACCGCGGTTAAGCCAAGCGCGGCGAACTTGTTCTAGCCGACGAGGATGACGATATCAGACCTTCCGCGATCCTTGCGCGGGCGGGCGGGAGCGCGCTTCCGCCGGGCGTGTCGGTGTTCGCGGACCAAACCATGGAGCAGCGGCTGATCGGCCAGGCGCTGCTGGACCAGACCGGCAGCCCCATCCTCGACCAGCGCTACCGCAACCCCCGCGCCCAGCAGGAGGCGCTGTACCAGGGCTCCGTCGAGTTCCTCCAGGCCAACCCCGACATCCACCTCGGCGACAGCCTGTCGGCCCAACAGAAGGCCAGCCTCACCCGTCCGATGCTCTGGTACGAGCAGCGCACCATCGACGGACAGCCGACGCTCGCCCCCCAGTTGATCCTGCCCCCGGGCCGGCTCGCCGATTGGACCCAGCAAGCCGGCGGCGTCATCCAGGGCAACAGCGTCTTCCTCTCGGGCGACCAGATCACCAACACCGGCTCGCTGCTCGCCTCCGGCACGATGATCATCGACGCCGGCACCTTCCTCAACGAGCGCCGCGTCGGGCTCGGCAGCGGCCTGTTCGCCCAGAACGTCCTGCAGCCCGGCGGCGTGGTCAGCGCCGGCACCCTGGGGATCTTCACCCGCGGCGACCTGATCGACCGCGGCGGCGCGCTCCTGGCCCGCGACGGCCTCACCCTCAGCGCCGGCGGCAACATCCTGATTGCCGCGCAAGCCGTGACCAACACCAGCCTGGTGGGCAACCGCAACGCCTGGATCGCCACCGCCAGCACGATCAACCACGGCGCCCTGGTGGCGGCCGGGGGCGACCTCACCGTGCTGGCCGGCGGCGCGCTCTCGGTGCTCGGCTCCACCCTCACGGCCGGTGGCGCGGGGCTGCTGGCCGCGGGCGGGCCGATCACCATCGCGTCGGCGCTCGACACGACTGCGACCACGGCGTTCTCACGCCATGACGGGCTGTTCTCGTCCTCGCGCACCCTGATCAGCCAGACCGGCCAGATCAACGTGCCATCCCTGGTGGCGGCCGGAGGCGACCTCGCCGTCGTCTCGGGCAGCGACATCACCGTGAAGGCCAGCCACCTCGTGGCCGGGGGCAACCTCGACATGCGCGCGGCCGGCTCGATCTCGGTGCTGGCCGGGGAGGATCTGAGCCAGACGATCCTGGCCCGGCGCAGCGCGGGCCTGGGCCTGTTCGGCGGCGACGGCGGGCTCGACGTCTACCAGACACGGCGCACCACCGGATCGGTCACCCAGGCCACCAACGCACCCTCCACCCTGGTGGCCGGCGGCGACGCCAGGGTGATCGCCGGGCTCGACGTGAACATCGTCGGCTCGGCCATCGTGGCCGGGCGCGACCTCGCGATCACGGCCGGGCGGGACGTCACCGTCAGCCCCGGCACGGACAGCCGGACGGTCACGACCGACCGGCGCCGGAGCGGGTTCGGCATCCAGGCCTCGCTGAACGGCGATACCGTGTCGGTCGGCGTGGGCCTGCGCACGGCCACCGACCGCAGCCTGCAGGCCGACAACGACAACGTGCCCGCGGTGCTGCGGGCCGGGCGCGACCTGACCGTCGTGGCCGGGCGCGACATCACCCTGGCGGCGACCGACGCCTCGGCCGAGCGCGACCTGCGCCTGCAGGCCGGCCGCAACGTCAACCTGCTGGCCGCCCTCGACCACGCGATCGCGGCGTCGCAGCACGACCGGTTCTTCGCCGGGATCAGCGGCAACCTGTCCTCGCCGCTGATCGGGGCGGGCAACACCCTCGCCCAGGCCGCCGACGGCCTGGGCGGCCGCATCGGCTCCGAGAGCATCGCCCCGACCGCGCTGGCCGCCTACCGGCTGCAGAAGGCCCTGTCGGAGTCCAAGGGCGATCTCGCGGCGGGCGCCTCCGCCTCGGTCACGGCCGGGTTCGAGCACAGCTCCAGCCGGATGCTGCAGGACAGCACGACCCCGGTCGGCACGGCGCTGCGCAGCGGCGGCTCGACCACGATCGAGGCCGAGCAGGGCAGCCTCCACGCGGTCGGGACCCGGATCGCGGCGGGCGTCGACGCGAACGGGCGCCCTACGGGCGGGCCGGGCAACGTCAGCCTGACGGCCGGCCAGGGCATCCTGCTGGAGAGCGCCCAGGCCACGATCGACCGGATCTTCGGGGCCCGCTCGATGCAGGTGGGGGCCGGGTTCGATCCGGTTAAGGGCGGCCCGGCGGGCTCGGCCGGCTACGCCAGCGACACCGGCCAGAGCCACGAGGTCCGGCAAGTTAACAGCCAGGTCTCGGGCACCGGCACGGTCAGCCTGATCTCGGGCGGGGACACGAGCCTGCGCGGGGCCACGGTCACGGGCGGGCAGATCGTGGCCTCGGTCGGCGGCGACCTGACGATCGAGAGCCGGTTCG